>CAJBPJ010000351.1 GCA_903957465.1 uncultured Opitutia bacterium | reverse complement strand
TGGGACTTCCTTGCACGTCTGACAATGATTGCGTTGCCGATGATTCGCGACTTCCGCGGTGTCTCCAATCGCCTCGATGGCGCAGGCAATTATTCACTCGGTATTGCTGACCATACTATCTTCCCGGAAACACAAGCCGACGGCACCCAGCGCGCCAATATCGGTCTCGATGTTTCCATTGTTACCACGGCGGCTACAGATGAAGAAGGACGCGAATTGCTCCGCCTTCTCGGTATGCCTTTCCGCGTAAGCACTGCTAAGACCGAAGCGGCAGCAACCACAACCCAAGCTTAATTCTATAACTTACCGATATGGCCAAGCAGTCCGTCATCCAGCGCCAGCTCAAACGCGAGCGCATCGTCATCAAGCAAGCCGCTAAGCGTGCTGCGCTTAAGAAAATCCTCTCCGACCCTAAAGTCACCGAGGAGGCTTTTTATGCAGCCCAGAGCAAGCTCGCCAAGCTTCCTCGCGACGGCTCGAAAGTTCGCCTCAAGAACCGTTGCCCCATTTCCGGTCGTCCCCGTGCCTTTATCCGTAAATTCGGACTCTCCCGTATTACCTTCCGCGAGCTCGCGCTCAACGGCCAGATCCCTGGCGTGACGAAGGCTTCTTGGTAACCTTACAAACATGTCTGCTTCTTCTGATACACTCGGTGACTTTTTGACCACGCTGCGCAACGGCTCTAAAGCCGAGCGTGCAACTGTCACTGTCCAATGGTCGCGCCTCCGTGAAGGTGTTGCCCGCATCCTCAAGGATTCTGGATACATCGCGGGCTATCGCCGCTCCGAAAAAGATGGCCTGCCTGTACTCGAGGTTGAACTCAAGTACGTCGCGGGTGCACCTGCCATCACAGGTATCGAGCGTATTTCTACTCCCGGTCGCCGCGTTTACGCTGGCAACTCGGATATTCCTAAGGTCATCGGCGGCATGGGCGTTACCATTGTCACCACATCCAAAGGAATTCTCACCGATGTCGATTGCCGCCGCCAGAAAGTCTCTGGTGAGTTGCTCGCCAAAGTCTGGTAACCCTCCCTACACCTTCCTGTCATGAGCCGCATTGGTAAGCTTCCTGTTCCTATCCCCGCTGGCGTAAAAGTCGCGATCCAAGGACCCACCGTAAACGTCGAGGGCCCTAAGGGTAAGCTTTCGCGTACATTCAAAGGCGTGACCTTCACGCTCGCCGATAACGTTGTCACTGTCGCCCCCCAGGGTGAAAGTCGCGAAGTTGGTGCACTCTTTGGCACGGCCCGTGCGATCCTTCGTAACATGGTCGAAGGTTGTGCGACCGGTTATAAGAAGAATCTCGAAATTCAAGGCGTCGGTTTTAAGGCCATCCTCAAGGGTGACTTGCTCGACCTCGTCCTCGGTTACTCTCACCCCATTCAGTACAAAGTGCCTGCAGGGGTTAAAATCGTTATCACGGAAAACGTGAAAATCGAAGTCACCGGTCCTGATCTCCACCTCGTGGGTCAAGTTGCTGCTGACATTAAGCATTACTATCCTGTTGAGCCTTACAAAGGTAAGGGTGTCCGCATCGTTGGCCAACACGTCCGCCGTAAGGAAGGCAAGAAGACGGCTTAATTCGTTTTTTGTAACATGAACAAGCCCGCCAATAAGGTACACCGTAAGCAGTCGCTCGCTCAAAAGCGTCGCTGGCGCTTGCGTAAGCGCGTCCGCGGTACAGCTGCCCGCCCTCGTCTCTCCGTTAAATTCACGCACCTCCACATCCACGCCCAAGCGGTTGATGATGACAAAGGTGTCACGGTTGCATTTGCGAGCACGACCGAGAAGGACTTCCGCGCTGCAAAAATCCGCCCGAATATCAAAGGCGCTTCCGCTTTCGGAAAAGCCTTTGCTCAGCGCGCTGTCAAAGCCGGCATCAAAGCCGTCGTTCTTGATCGCGGTGCGCGTTCATACCACGGCGCGGTCAAAGCATTTGCCGAGACTGCCCGCGAAGGTGGCCTCTCTTTCTAATCTTACTATCTAAAAACTTATTATGAGCGAACAGACTCCGAGCCCCGCACCTGCTTCTGGCAGCGCCAAGGGTCCTGCCGGCGGTAACGGTAATGCCGGCGGTAACAACCGTGGCCCACGCGATTCACGCGGCGGCCCTCGTCGCGGCGGCCCACGCCCTCCACGTCGTGATGATCGTCCAGTTTCAGAATATAACGACAAAGTCGTGAACGTGAACCGTTGCTCTAAAGCCACTAAAGGTGGCCGCCGCTTCAACTTCGCTGCACTCGTTGTTTCCGGTGACGGCAAAGGCCGCATCGGTATCGGCTACGGTAAAGCCAAGGAAGTTCCCGATGCGATTCGCAAGGGCACTGAGCGCGCACACCGTGCTCTCGCTACCGTCAATCTTCGCGGCAACACCATTCCCCACGACGTCATTGGACGTTGTGACGGTGGTGTCGTCATGCTTCGCCCAGCTGCTCCTGGTACCGGTCTCATCGCTGGCGGCGGCGTTCGTGCCGTTCTCGAAGTCGCGGGTCTTAAAGACGTCCTTTCCAAGTCGATGGGATCGAACAACCCTCAGGCGATTGTGAAAGCAACGCTCGATGGTCTTTCCCAGTTACGCACTCTCGCACAAATCAAAGCTATCCGCTCTTAAGCGGTAACGATTATGAAACTCCACAATCTCCCAACTATTGAAGGTGCCACGCACCGTCACAAGCGCCTCGGCTGCGGTCGTGGATCAGGACACGGCAAGACTTCTGGTCGTGGCCACAAAGGTATGAAGGCCCGCTCCGGCGGTGGCCATCGCCCTGGCTTCGAAGGTGGTCAAATGCCTCTCTACCGTCGTCTGCCTCACCGCGGATTCCGTAACATCAACCGCGTCGAATTCGAAGTGGTTAATGTCGCTGATCTCGAAGCTATCGAAGGTGCTAAACTTAGCTCAGCTGAACTCGTGGCAGCTGGCCTGATCCGTAGCGCTGATTCCAAACTTAAGGTTCTCGGGAATGGCGAAATTAAACGCGCCGTCACCATTACTGCTCACGCATTTTCTGGCTCCGCGAAAGCGAAGATTGAAAAAGCGGGTGGTAAAGCTGTCCTGATTGCTTCCGCACCGGCCCCTGAGGCTAAGTAAGGCTTTACGCCGCGCCACTTAATGTTGGCTTCCTTTCTCAACTGCTGGCGCATCCCGGAACTACGGGCGCGTATCATTGCGACGATCGGGCTGATTTTTATCGCTCGTATTGGCGCGAACATCCCTCTTCCGGGCGTCGATCCCAAAGATATTTTTGCATACTACGAATCCATGGCGAACAACGCCTCGGGTGGCGTGGTTGCTATGTACAATATGTTCACCGGCGGCGCGCTCCTCAAGGGAGCCGTTTTCTCGCTCGGTATCATGCCGTACATCAGTGCTTCCATTTTGATGCAGCTGATGACGGCGGTTGTGCCAACGCTGGCGCGCCTTCAGCAAGAGGGTGAAGTGGGTCGCCAAAAACTCGCGCAGTATTCCCGATACCTGACGATCTTCATCGCGATCATTCAATCTAGCTTGTTGCTTGGAGCGTTTTGTAATCCTCAGTCAGTCGGACAAGCCCTGGGCTTAGGTAGTGATTTCCGTGGTGTGATTGTGGTGATGGAGAACCAAACGGTCTTCGTCATCCTAGGTGTGATTCTCTTAACGACAGGGTCAGTGGTTATGCTTTGGCTTGGTGAACAAATTACCCAGCGCGGCATTGGCAACGGAACATCTATTCTCATTACGATTGGCATTCTCGCCGACATTCCTGGTGCCGTTCGCTCCTTCATCACCGTTGCCTTTGGTGGCGCAGAGGGAAGTGGTGCTGACATGCATGGCCCTGAAAAAGCCGTCGGCATGGTTATCCTCTTCTTGGTCGTTACCGCTGCGATGGTGGCCTTAAATCAGGCAGTTCGTAAAGTGCCTGTGCAATATGCTCAGCGCATG
>CAJBPJ010000350.1 GCA_903957465.1 uncultured Opitutia bacterium | reverse complement strand
CCGCAGAAGACTTCTTCATTTAACTCGAAGACGGGCGTCTTTGCGGGGTCTTGGCCGGAGATAATATCCGCAATTGAGGCATTGTCGTCGCTACGAATAACCCGAACTAACAGGGCTTTGTCAGCCTTGGTTAATTGAAGGAAAGTGCCTGCGTCGGGTTTCTCTTTGCGGATAAAAGCAATCAATCCTTGCTCGAGGCGCACAGCAAGAATGCGGGCTTTGGTTTCGTCGTTCGGAGCACCTGTGGCAGGCTTAGCGACAGCAACGCCGGCTTCTGCTGGTACTTCCGCTGACTTCGCTTGCCAGCTATACTTACGTCCCGAAACAGGTGCAACTGGGGCAGCGGTCGCTTCCGTGGCTTCCGCAGGTGCGGGCACTGGCGCAGGGGTTTCAACATTAGCCACGGCTTCTGGCGCAGGTTTTACGTCTTCAGGCGTAGGCACAGGAGCTTTTGCAGAGCCTCCAGCCCATGGACTGCGAGTTGAGCAAGCAGCTAAAAAGAGGGCGGCGGTTAAGATTGCGATGCGTTGCATGGCGTTAAGTTAAGCATCAACCTTCCTCGGCTAAGGCGGGTTGGTCAATCCTTTGTAAACAAAGGTTCAATCTTGCCCCCTAACGGCGCACCCCTTCCCTCTTTTTATGAGCTCAACACCCACCAAACTGATGATCGGGCTGCCCAAAGGCAGCCTCGAGGACTCAACCCTGCAACTTTTTGCCCGGGCAGGGTTCCCGATTATTAAGAGCTCTAGGTCTTACCGCCCTTCGTTTGATGACCCCGCTCTCGATGGACGTTTCATTCGAGCCCAAGAAGTCGCCCGATACGTCGAACATGGGTTCTTTGATTGCGGACTGACGGGTCAAGACTGGGTCGCAGAAAATGCAGCCGACGTTCAAGAGGTCTGTGAATTAGTGTATAGCCGCGCCACCTCACAAAAATCGCGCTGGGTCCTTTGCGTTCCAGAAGCATCGTCCATTCAAACCGTCAAAGACCTCCAAGGAAAACGGATCGCCACTGAACTTGTTGAGACCACCCGCCGCTGGTTAAAATCAAAAGGCGTAACGGCAGAGGTAGAATTCTCCTGGGGCGCAACAGAAGTTAAAGTGCCTGAACTCGCAGACGCGATTGTTGATATCACGGAAACAGGATCATCCATTAAGGCAAATAAGTTGCGCGTTGTAGACACCTTGTTGGAAACCACCACCGTGCTCATTGCCAATAAGGCCTCGTGGGCAGACAAAGCAAAGCGTGCGAAGATTGAACAAATCGCCCTCATGCTGCGCGGCGCCTTGGATGCACAACACATGGTCGGGCTGAAATTTAATTTACCGCGCACCGCACTCGCCGCGGTAACAGCCGCACTGCCTGCGCTTCGCAATCCGACAATCTCGCAGTTAAGCAATGAGGCTTGGGTTGCTGTAGAGACAATTATTGATGCACGTCAGTCCCGCGAAATTATTCCAGATCTCAAGGCGCGCGGCGCAGAAGGCATCGTTGAATACCCTATCAATAAGCTCGTTCGCTAAACACCATGTCTGCGACCCGCATTGGCCTAATCCAGCTCACCGCAGAAGAAACGCCTGCGGCGAATCTCAAAAAGACTATCCCGCGCATTGAAGAGGCGGCTGCCAAAGGAGCGAAAATTATTGGCCTGCAAGAAATGTTCACCACGAAATATTTCTGCACGACGCAAGACCCGCGATTCTTTGATTTGGCGGAGCCAATCGAGACAGGGCCAACCGTGACGGAACTAGCCCGCGTCGCCAATCGTCTCGGCGTTGTAATTATTGCTCCACTTTTTGAAGCTCGCGGCAGCGAGGTGTATCACAACACCGCAGCAGTGATTGATGCAGATGGTAGCGTTTTAGGAAAGTACCGGAAAATGCACATCCCTCAGGACCCTGGCTTTGAGGAAAAATTTTATTTCACACCGGGCGACCTAGGATTCCGCGCTTGGAAAACAGCGCATGGGAATCTCGGTGTCTTAATTTGCTGGGATCAATGGTACCCTGAAGCGGCGCGCCTGACAGCTCTCGCAGGTGCGGATATTCTTTTTTATCCAACTGCGATTGGGTGGCTTCCTGAAGAACGGGCGTCTCTCGGTGTCGCACAACATACTGCATGGGAAACCGTCCAACGTGGGCACGGCGTGGCTAACGGTTGCTATATCGCGGCCACCAATCGCGTGGGGACCGAAGGTCGCACGCAGTTTTGGGGACAAAGTTTCGTCAGCGATCCTTACGGCACGATTGTTGCCAAAGCTTCAGCTGATAAAGAGGAAGTGTTGCTCGCGGATTGCGACCTCAGTCGCCAAAAAGAGTTTCGTCGCATTTGGCCATTCTTCCGTGACCGCCGTATCGATGCCTACGGCGATCTCACCCGCCGTCTCCGAGACTAAACATGTCTTCGCCGCGCGAGTTAGGTTTTCGCATGCCTGCGGAATGGGAACCGCAAGCGGCGACTTGGCTCTCTTGGCCGTCCAACCGAAAGCTTTGGCCAGGTCACTATGATCTCGTGCCAGCCAAGTTTGCTGAGTTTGCAGCAGCCATCTCACGGTTCCAGCCCGTACATATTAACGTAAGCAAAAATTTACGGCCAGAAGCTGAGAGTGAATTACAAAAAGCGAAGGCAGATTTATCGGTTATAAAACTTGTCGAGATTGCGACGGATGATGTTTGGTGCCGCGACCATGGCCCCATTTTTGTGAAACATCGTCAAACCGGCGAGGTCGCTGTGACTGACTGGGAATTTCACGGCTGGGGT
>CAJBPJ010000349.1 GCA_903957465.1 uncultured Opitutia bacterium | reverse complement strand
GCCGAAGATGAGCCTGCGGAAGAACCTGAAACAGACGGTAAGAAGCGTAAGGAAAAAGAACCTAAGGCCGCCGCTGCAAAGAAGGTGCGCAGGAAGTCGAACCCGTGCACCTTCGCAGTATCCTCGAGTTAATTGGGCAAATTCGCGTCTTTGGTCGTAAGGGCTTGTCGATTCAGCGCTATAAAGGTCTCGGCGAAATGAATCCTAAGCAGCTTTACGAAACGACGATGGATCCTGCGAAACGCCGTCTGCTTAAGGTCGACGTCCGTGACGCTGCTGAAGCCAACCGTATCTTCGCCATGTTAATGGGTGAGGATGTGCCTTCGCGCCGCGCCTTCATTGAAGACAACGCGCTCAACACCTCGAACCTCGACGTCTAATCGCCGTTTTTCATTACCCTAACTTCTAAATCTTAAGAAAAATGTATTCCGAAAACGAAAAACTCACACCAGCCAGTATCACAGACATCATGCAGACGGCGTACATCGATTATTCGATGTCCGTCATTGTCTCACGTGCTCTGCCGGATGCACGCGATGGTCTTAAGCCCGTACAGCGTCGTATTCTTTATGCGATGTTGCGTGAAGGCTTAGTCCACAACCGTCCATTCGATAAGTGCGCAGGTGTTGTCGGTGAAGTTTTGAAAAACTATCACCCGCACGGTGACAGTTCTGTTTACGACACCCTCGTCCGCCTCGCGCAGAACTGGGTGATGCGTTACCCGCTCATTCAGCCTCAAGGCAACTTCGGCTCGATCGACGGTGACCCTCCCGCTGCTTACCGTTACACCGAGTGCCGCCTTTCCGAGGTCGCTGGAGACCTCCTGACCGACATTGACGAAGAGACAGTCGACTTCATCCCTAACTATAAAGAGTCGACGACTGAGCCTACGGTGCTGCCCTGTGGATTGCCGCATCTATTGATGAACGGCTCGACGGGCATCGCTGTCGGTATGACTACCAATATCCCTCCCCATAATTTGGGTGAGCTCCTGGAGGCAATCTGCCGCGTTATTGATAAGCCCTCAACGACTGCAGAGGACTTAACCAAGATTATCTTAGGTCCAGACTTCCCTACGGGCGGCGTGATCAATGGTCGCGAAGGTATCCGTCAGTACTTGTTAACTGGGCGCGGTATTGTCCGCACCCGTGGTGTGGCACACACTGAAGAATTGAAGAACGGTAAGGAGCAAGTGGTTCTCACCGAAATCCCTTACAATGTGAACCGCGCAAGCTTGGTTATCGATATCGCTCGATTGGTTGGCGATAAGGTCTTCGACGAAGTTTCCGATTTGCGTGACGAGTCGGATGAGCAAACCCGTATCGTGATTGAGTTGAAGCGTAACGAGAACCCGAAGGTTGTCGTTAATAAGCTCTATAAGCATACCGCGTTCGAAAGCTCCTTCGGCGTCATCCTGCTCGCCCTCGATAAGCGTCGTCCGAAGCAGATGAACATCCGCGAGTTGATCGATTGCTTTATCGAGCACCGTCGCGACGTCATTACCCGTCGTACCCAATTCCGCTTACGCAAGGCTCAAGACCGCGCGCACATCTTGGAAGGATTCAAGATTGCTCTGAAGAACCTCGATGACTTCGTAAAAATTATTCGTGCCTCCGTTAATCGTGACGAAGCCCGCGTAAAGTTGATTGAAAAATACGGTCTCTCTGAGCGCCAAGCCTTGGCAATCTTAGACCTCCGCCTCTATCAATTGACGGGCCTGGAGCGTGACAAGATTGAGGAAGAGTACCGTGCGCT
The DNA here is from genome assembly GCA_903957465.1 of uncultured Opitutia bacterium. Classification (GTDB taxonomy): domain Bacteria; phylum Verrucomicrobiota; class Verrucomicrobiia; order Opitutales; family UBA953; genus UBA8828. Next base: position 1,890 of record CAJBPJ010000349.1, on the reverse strand, counting down.
CCTAGCGCTGGTTGAAGAATTGCAGTCAATTCTCGGTAGCGAGGCTAAGCTCCTAACCATTATCAAGACAGAGCTGCGTGAAGTTTCGAAGACGCACGTCACTCCCCGCCTTACCAAGATTGCCGATAAAGAAGGCGATCTTTCCATGGAAGATATCGTGGCGAACGAAGGTTGCGTTGTCACCGTATCGCACGCCGGCTTCATTAAGCGTACGCCTGTTGCTCAGTACCGCCTGCAGAAACGCGGCGGTAAGGGCACCAAGGGCGCTGAGCTGTCCAAGCCTATCGAAGGCGAGGACGACTTCATTGAGCACCTCTTTACCGCTAATACACACGACCATATCTTGTTCTTCATGAACAATGGGCGTGTCTACGTGGAGAAGGTTTATGAAATCGAAGAAGCGGCCCGGGCTGCACGCGGTAAGGCCCTGACTCGTCTGCTCGGACTCCAAGACGGCGAGTCGCTCGCGGCCATGGTCTGTGTCTCTGGATTCGATGCAGGCAAGTTCCTCGTGATGTGCACGCGCAATGGTATCATCAAGAAGACAGAGATTTCCAAATATGCCAACTACCGCAAGGGTGGCATCATTGGCGTGAACATTGAGCACGGCGACGCGCTCATCTCGGTTAAGCTTACCGGCGGTGACAACGAAGTCGTGATGATTTCGCAGTCAGGCATGAGCATCCGCTTCCATGAATCCGATGTACGCTCGATGGGTCGAGACACGACGGGCGTTATCGGGATGAATCTCTCGAAGAACGACGCCGTGAAGGCGATGGAGATTGTGGATCCAACCTGTACGCTGCTGGTTGTAGGCATTGACGGTATTGGAAAGCGTACGCCGTTTGATGATGCAGAAACCGGCGAGCCTGTTTACCGCAAGCAGTCACGTGGCGGTAAGGGTGTTATTGCTATCAATACCGATGTCGGTGTGGCCGGCGCACTCAGCGTGAAGGAAGACGACGAGGTCATGCTCCTGACGAAGGGTGGACAGTCCATTCGTACCAAGGTCTCTGACATCCGTTGTACAGCTGGGCGTAACACCAAGGGTGTTCGCGTCATGCGCTTAAAAGACAGTGAAGCGCTCCTGGGCATCTCGAAGGTTGAGAGAGCTGAGGACGATGAAGACGGTTCGCTGCCTGAAAAAGCTTAACCCAAGCCGTTCTGCAAAACAGGAGGGAGCCGAAAGGCTCCCTCTTTTGTTTAGGCGCGCTCTAAGTCGACGATCGACTCGATGTGTCGCGTCTGCGGGAAGAGGTCGAACGGCCGAGCGCTGCGGACCTTCCAGCCCTTTGCTACCAACCAGCGCAAGTCGCGGGCTTGGGTGTCAGGGGCGCAGCTAACGTAAACAATACGTCGTGGGCTAAAGGCGTCGAGCTGAGCCAGGAAGACCTCGTCGCAGCCCTTTCGGGGTGGGTCGATGATAACTGCTGTATCGGCACCAGCGACTGTGAGTGCTTGGAAGACATGTTCTGCTGAACCTGCGACAAACTCGCAGTTCGTTAACCCGTTCGCCGTCGCGTTTTGACCCGCGTTGTTGACGGCATCGACGCTAACTTCGATTCCGTAAACACTCTCGAAGTGCTTGGCTGCGCTCAGTGCGAAAAGCCCTGACCCACAATACGCATCAACGAGGTATTTCGCTCCAGAGTTTTTCGCCAGATTGATAGCGTGACCGACGAATGTAGGTAAAATGAACGGGTTATTTTGGAAGAAGTCGCCAGCGAGGAAGCGCAATTTTAGATCACCAATATGTTCGGTGACCTCTGCGTGATGGTCTGAAGTTACACCTTCTTTGGTTTCGCGAAGCAGTAGTGTCGCCCCGCGTTTAAATTCATTTGAGCGCGCACGGACTTCGCTACGAACTTCAGTTAAGGCTAGATTCACTGC
>CAJBPJ010000348.1 GCA_903957465.1 uncultured Opitutia bacterium | reverse complement strand
GTCTTCATTAGTCAGGTAGCTACGCGCTTTTTAACTGATCTCTGGACACGCTAAACCATGCGTGCGGGCATCCTTGCGGCTATTGCCCTCTTTCCTCTCATCGGGACGCTGGCAGAAGTTGGGGCAGCAGACAGTAAGACCCAAATCGAGATTACAACATTGGTTACCCGCATTCACCCTGACGGTAGTGGAGCAAGCACACGCGCTATGCCCACAGTCACCACAACCGAGGGTCAAGAATGTAAAGTATTTTTCGGTAATGGGTATTCCGACGGACGGGTCGACGTAACGGCAATACGTATGGAATTCACTCCAACGATTTTAAACGATGGACGCGTCCAATTACGCTTTGTCTCACTTGGAACCGAGCTCGGCGAAAAAATCTCGACCGATACGCTCACGACCCAAGCAAAGCCAGCAGTCGATACCAAAATCAACTTCCACTCTGCCCTGCCCTCGGATGGCCTCTTCTCTGTTGCCGGCCAAAACGGGACACGCAGTTGGTTACGCATTGGTCAGAAAGTCGATGGATGGACACTTACAAACTACGAAAGTAACTCTAAAAGCCTAACGCTTTCACGCGGTACGCAGTCACTCCGTCTCAGCCTTGTCAAAGCAACTGCAAGCGACCCCACAGCTAACGGTGCACCTAGGGTAGAAATCATCACAGCACTTCCTGGCGAACAGTCGGAGATTATCGGCAAGGACGGGCACCGCCTGCTTATTAAGGTACGGCTATTCGACTCTCCGCCCCCTACGCGCTAAAAGCTTAGCCAGTTGTCTGGAGGCCAGCCGCAATCGCGTTCACCGAGAGCAATAACTGAGGTACATGCGCATCGGCATCCTTCTTGTCGCCCGTGGCCAAGGCTTTGCGCCACTCTTTGATTAGACCAACTTGCTGTTCGTGCAGAAGGTCGATGGCTTCTTCACGCAGTGAGATAACTTTGCGTAGGCGCGGACGACCTTGGGTTAATTTTTTACCCGAAAGTTCGTCGAGCATCTTACGCGTGAGGGCGTGCTCTGCCAGGATCTGATTGAGCACGCGCTGACGGAGCTTCTTATCAGTCACCATGGCGCCGTAGAGCTTCATCATACGACGGTTAGCGGCCAGAACACTGGTCGAAGCGTTCTTTAGCATATAACGCAGCGGTGCCCAGGTGTCGTAACGCCCTTTGATAAGCTCCCAGCCCTTGGTATTTTCCTCTTTTAATCGGGCGAGACCAGACCCCACACCATACCAACCTGAAAGATAGAAACGGGACTGACTCCAGGCGAATACCCAGGGAATAGCGCGCAGGTCTTCCAAAGATGCTACGCCAGTACGGCGAGATGGACGTGAACCGATGCGACTAGCTTCAATGACGTCAATCGGTGTGGCCTGACGGAAGAAGTCGATAAAACCTTCAGCATGTAACAAGCCTTGGTAGGCCTGCTGCGAATACTCAGCCAATTGATCCATCACCTTACAAAGGTTGTCTGGACTATCGTCATCCTTCTCATGCAACAGTGTGTTTTGAGTGACACCGGCTGTCAGCAGTTCGAGATTATTAACGGCTGTAATCTGATTCGCGTATTTCTGGCTAATCGTTTCGCCCTGCTCAGTCATACGAAGTTCCCCACCGATAGTTCCGTGAGGCAGTGCATCGATAAAACGGTGAGTCGGACCTGCTCCACGTGAAATCGTGCCCCCACGACCGTGGAAGAAAACTATGCGAACGCCATGCTTCGCACCGACTTCAGTCAAGCGCTGCTGGGCACGGTAAAGATTCCAAAGCGAGGCTAAGATACCCCCGTCTTTATTGGAGTCGGAATAACCAACCATGACTTGCTGAGTCAGCTCGCGTGCACCCGAAGCCTCGCGACGTGCTTCCAGCGATCGACGCGTCATCGGATGAGCAAGGAAGGCATCCATGATGTCAGTGCTCTTTTCGAGATCTGCGATCGTTTCAAAGAGTGGCACCACTGGGAGTAAACAGTGCGGGTTTTCGACCCCGCCTGACGTCAAACCAGCTTCACGCGCCAATAAATATACCGCAAGGAGGTCGGAGACGGAACGCGTCATCGACACAATCAAGGAACCCAAACCTGCTGGGCCATGACGTCCAAGACAGCCGGAGACCACACGGTAACAGGCAATAATGGCATCTGCCTCTGTACCGACATCGGCACGTTCACGTATAAATGGTCGAGGTGAACGAAGCTCGGAATCTAAGAAACCAAGACGACGAACTTCATCCCATTTTAGGTACTCATCGCCTGGCAGACCTGCTGCCGTCATTAACTGCGAAACGGCCCGATCGTGGAATGCGCTGTTTTGACGGATGTCGAGCGTCGCAAGGTGGAAACCAAAAACGCGCAATCCTCGGATAATCGGGTCTAAATCATAACGTACTACCCGCGCCGCACCGACTTCAATGAGGGTTTCCCGTAAAAAGAGTAAGTCAGCAAGCAATCCGTCGGCAGTCGCATGTTGGTGAGGCAAAACTGGACCATCGGTCGTGGGCATACGTAGACGAACGAGGTTAAGGTACTGCCGCCAGCTTTCGTTAGGATTACGAGCAAGTGCGCGTTCGCCATCTTCGCCTAGGCTCGCCGATAACTTTTCGATTTGTTTAACAAAGATTTCGGGCGGTGTCTGTAAGCTGTCTCCTAGCGACAACCTTTGCGCAAGCGCCTCAAGACGGTCTCCCCAGAAGTTTAATGCATTACGACGGAAACTACGAAGTGCGCCATCGGTGACTTTATCGGTCACGAGGGAATGGCCGTCGCGATCGCCGCCGACCCATGTGCCGATGGTAAGTCCGGGTAAGCTATCGGGATGTTCGATGCGGCTAGGCTCGAAACCTGCAGCTTCCCAAGCTTGGCGTAAGCGTAAGTCCATCCGCTCGACGGCTTCGGGGAAGATGTTCGTTAAGAAATAGATGACGTTGCGCAACTCGGAGGCCACATCGGGCTTCTGTTGGTAAATTTCACCTGTACGCCACAGACGCTCGAGGGCGACTTTGATTTCATCGCGGATGGCACGCTGTTCAGCCTGCGTCCACATGCTATTCTCACGCTTAACAAGCAGTTTATAGATGTGGCGGTGAATCTCGAGTACTGTTGCCCGTTTCGCTTCGGTCGGGTGAGCCGTCAAGACAGGCTGTACGTGGATGTCGTGGAGACGTTTGGCTACCTGACGATCCGTCATGCCTGCATCCCGTAATGAATTGAAGGTGCGCCCCCAGGAACCTGGATCCGATGCAAGGCCTTTGGAGTCCTCGCGTAAGCGTTTCGATTGCGCCGAAGCATTTTCTTCCACCATGTTCAACAACTGGAAGGCAATCGAGTAAGCCTGCACGCCGCGGTAGGAGAAAATTTGAATGCCGCGCAATTTGCGTGTACCCATCCATGGCAAAGTTCCCGCTAAATCTTTGTGGCCGAGTTCCTCGAGTACTTCGACGAAACACGTCATCATGAAATCAAGGTCCTTATCGACCTTGAGCAAACCTTGCTGCAAATCACGACTAATAGGCATCGACGATAGTCGTAGCATGCATCACGCATTCCCCGCAACCGCAAACCCACCTTGGAGTGATTCGTAGGGGTCTTCATGGACCGTGCTATCACCCAGTCCACTTTAAAGGCTTTCCATTACCGAACGACTCCCATAAAGTATCGTACAGTCAGAACACACGCATCCGCATGGTGCAAACCATGAGGAAAGTCCGGACACCATAGGGCAGGATTCCCGACGCAAGGCGGGGCGCGACGAAAGTCGTGACGGAAAGTGCCACAGAAAACAGACCGCCGGGTCTCGCAAGAGAAACGGTAAGGGTGAAACGGTGAGGTAAGAGCTCACCGCTCCGAGGGTAACCTAGGAGGCACGGCAAACCCAATCCGGTGCAAGACGAACAGGGACCATCTGAGGTCGCCCACCAAGGTCCCGGGTTGTCGCACTGCCGCAAGGCAGGGCTGAAAAGCCAGAGAAATGGATGCGAACGGAGTGATGAGTATCACCCGCTACAGAATCCGGCTTATCGTGCCTGACTCCACATGGGGGACCGACCTGAAAGGGTCGGTCCCTCACCTTTGGCATTCTTATTTCTTAGCCAAGAAATCGACCGCGAGCTTATAGCCTTCGAAACCAAGCCCGGTGATCACGCCTTCGCAAGCACCGGCAGTGATTGATACATGGCGAAAGGCTTCACGCTTATAGATATTCGAAATATGAACTTCAACAGTACGCATCCCGCTACCCGCGATGGCATCACGCAGAGCAACGCTCACATGGGTGTGACCTCCTGGGTTAATCACGAGGAGCTTCACACCGTCATCTGTCCACTTAGCAAGTGTATCAATAATCTCACCTTCATGATTGGATTGGAAGAAACGTGGCTTAAGCCCACGCGCAACCGCATGGGCGCGTACATCTGTTTCGAGATCGGCAAGGGTACGGGTACCATAAACCTCAGGCTCGCGCTTACCGAGTCGGTCTAAGTTAGGTCCGTTGACGATACCGATGTCCATACCGACTACTTAGACAAATAAGTCGAAAAGAGGAAGGAGGAAACGAGAGCCTACCTCCCCGCCCTACTTCGGCCCGCATCAACGCTTATCCATCGGTACGTACGCACGCTCAGTATTACCCATGTAAATCTGACGTGGACGATGGATCTTCTGCTTAGGCGACTCCGCAATTTCTTTCCAATGTGAAATCCAGCCTGGCATACGACCAATCGCAAAAATCACCGTGAACATCTCTGTCGGTATACCGATAGCTTTGAGAATAATACCGCTGTAGAAATCAACGTTTGGGTACAAGTTGCGTTGCTTAAAGTAAGGATCATTCAAGGCAGCCTCCTCAAGTCGCATCGCGATCGCCAATAATGGATCGTTAACATTCAGGAGCTTAAGGACCTTATCACACTGCGCTTTGATAATCTTCGCACGTGGATCATAGTTCTTGTACACACGGTGACCAAAGCCCATCAGGCGTACGCCACTGCCCTTTTGCTTCGCCGCTTCAATAAAACGTGAGCCGTCATCACCTGACTTATGAATTTCCTCAAGCATCTCGATGACAGCTTGATTGGCACCACCGTGCAGAGGACCCCAAAGGGCGCAAACACCTGCGGAAACAGATGCAAAGAGATTGGCACCGCCTGAAGCTACCATGCGCACTGTCGACGTTGAACAATTCTGCTCGTGATCAGCGTGCAGGAGCAAAATCAAGTCGAGGGCACGGGCAACCTCAGGGTGCACCACATGATCGGCATGAGGCTGCGCAAACATGAGGTGAAGGAAGTTGCTGCAGTAATCGTTACCTGGCTTTGGGAAAACTGAGGGTTGCCCTTCTTTGGCCCGGTGAGCCAATGCAGCGAGGGTTCGAACTTTTGAAATAAGAACGGTGGCAGCTTCGTCGAGCTGCGCTAAATCGTGGGCGCGCTCATTGGTGCCGAGTTCAGGGTAATAACAGCCAAGGGTATTGAGTGTCGCTGAAAGGACCGCCATGGGGTGAGCGGTACTCGGGAAGCCACTAATCGCGATACGTAGGCCTTCGTGAATTTGCGCATTATCAAGAATGCGGGCCTTAAAGGACTTAAGCTGATCTGCGGTCGGAAGGTCACCGTAAATTAAAAGATAAGCCGTCTCGATGAACGTCGATTTTTCAGCAAGTTCTTCGATGGAGTAGCCACGGTAACGTAAGATACCTTTTTCACCGTCAATAAAGGTAACTTTAGATTCGCACGCACCTGTATTGGCATAACCGTCATCAAAAGTAATGTAACCGGTAGTGTCACGCAGGGTGCGTACATCGACGGCACGTTCACCTTCGGTGCCGACGAGGGTATCGAGGACGAACTCTTTGTCGTCTAACTTGAGAATAGCTTTTTTCTGAGACATGGGGGTTGGGTTTGGCCAACACTCCGATGTGAGGTCAGCGGGAAACTAAAGTCAGAAAATTACGGTAGAGTTGCAAGCCTTTGACCTGACTTTTCTCAGGGTGAAATTGCGTCGCAAGGACCCGGCCCTGGCGGATGCCACTCACAAATTTACCAGCATAGTCGGTCGTGCACCAAACCAGCTTGGCCTCGGTCTCTACCAAACGGTAACTATGGACGAAGTAGAACGGCTCGCCGTCTACACCCAGACCCTCGGTCAAACCTGCACCTGGGACGAAATAAGCCTCATTCCAGCCCATGTGCGGCACCCTTAACCCCTCCATGACAGGGAACCGGGTGATCTTGCCTTTGAATATACCTAAGCCGGCCTGATTCCCCTCCTCAGAGTGCTCAAAGAGAGCCTGGAGGCCAAGGCATACACCTAAGAAGGGCTTATCGGCGGCAATCCATTGCTTCAAGAATGTGGCGAAGTCGGTGCGCCTGAGACAGTCCATACAATCACCGATGGCACCTTGGCCTGGAAAGACAACGGCATCGGCTCGCTCGGCCTCGCTAGGTGTTGAGGCTAAATAAGCGTCTGCCCCAGCGGCAACAAGTGCACGACGAACGCTCCGTAAATTACCACCACCGTAATCGATAACGGCAACAGACGGACGGACGGCCACGGCAGCAATCAGAGTTTACCCTTGGTGCTAGGGATAGCATCACCGGCGCGTGGATCGACTTCGATTGCCATACGTAATGCTCGAGCAAAACATTTGAAAAATGACTCCGAGACGTGGTGCGGCTCATCGCCATACTCTAAGCGCATGTGCAAATTACAGGCCAAGGCATTGGTGAGTCCTTGGAAAAACTCACGAACGAGTGCGATATTGAAATCGCGCACCATGTAATTGGTAATGTCCGCCTGATAGACCAACATCGGGCGATTGGACAAATCGATGACGACGCGCGATAACACTTCGTCCATCGGCAGAAGGAAGAATCCATAGCGACGGATACCGCGCTTTTCACCCAACGCTTCACGAATGGCTTGTCCCAGCACAATCCCGACGTCCTCGACGGTATGGTGGTAATCGACATCTGTATCCCCGCTCGCCTTGACGGTAAGATCAATCGAGGCGTGCTTTGCCAAAAGTGTGAGCATGTGATCGAAGAACGGTATACCCGTCGCAATTTCTGCACGACCGGTTCCATCCAGATTGACGGAAAGCGAGATACGCGTCTCAGCGGTATCACGGTTAACAGTACTAGTTCTTGAGCCCTGACTCATGCCTCACTCATCCCCCGAGAGCCCCCGGAAGTCAACCCCGCCCTGCCGTCCACTCTTTAGCTGCATGCAAAAAAGCGTCTACCTCGGCATCTGTGCCAACCGTAATCCGAAGCGCCGAGGCTGTCAACGGGTGTGCGGGAAAACGCCGAACAAGGATTTTTTTAGAACGTAAAAATTCAAATGCATGCTCGCTCGTCGAAACTCCAGGGGGCGAACCCATTCGAACCGGCGTTGCTAAGACAAAATTGGTAGCACTCGGCACAACCGACCAACCTATATCTAAAAGCGATTGCGTGAGTCGCTCGCGGGAACGCTTCACCTTGCCCACGGTTTCTTGGAGCCAGTTTGCATCATTGAGTGCAGCCACGCCCGCCGCTTGGGCAAGTCGATCCAAATTATAACTGTCACGTACGCGATCGAGCAGCCCAATCACTTCAGGTCGGGCAAGCACATAGCCAACACGCATGCCGGCAAGTGCGTGTGCCTTGGAGAGCGTGCGCGTGATAACAACATTACTATGCGTTCGAAGAAGCTCGCTACAGTCTTCAGGCGCGAACGCTGCATAGGCCTCATCTACTACGAGCAATCCTTTGAAATCCGCGGCGACCTGGGCAATGGTCTTACGGGCGTAGTTTATCCCAAGCGGCGCATTCGGGTTGGTGATAAAAAATATGGAAGCACCTGAGTCTGTGACTGCATGAATGGAAAACGTTAAGTCGGCCTGAATTTCAACACGTACCACAGGTGCATTTTGTGCGGCAGCTAATACAGGATAGAGTGAATAGCTTGGATTGAGCATGCCAACTGGACGGCCCGGGCCGGCGTAAGCACGTATCAATAAATTTAGGACATCATCCGATCCGTTACCGGCAAGTACGTGATCGACGGGCAAACCGTGTAATACGCTGACCGCTTCGCGAAAACGACGGCTGTCGGGTGATGGGTAAAGACGTAAAGCTGCTCCATCCGCACCCAGCGCACTCATCACCGCAGCAGCAACGGCTGGACTGGGCGGATACGGATTTTCATTCGTATTTAATTTTATCCAACCCTCCCCTTGAGGCTGTTCACCTGGCGTATACGCCAGCATCGCCTCGATATAGGAATTGGGGGTTGGCTTCATCTCAGGGGCGAGAACGCAGTCGGTCGCTGGCAAAAGTACGTAAAGCCAGCGTCGTTGCCACGGGGTCTACCGAAGCCAACGCAACCCTGGCGAGTGCCTCACGATCCGCTTGAGTACTGCGCCTCAAGACATAACGGACCTCGGGAATAGCGGGTGTCGACATCGATAGCGAATCTGCCCCTAAGCCGAGAAGCAAAGGTGCCCAACCTACATCGCCAGCCAACTCGCCGCAAACACCACAGGGAATTCCCCGTGACCGTGCTGCTTGGAAAACGCGCTGCAAAGTCAAGACCACTGCAGGGTGTGCGGGCTCATACAACGAAGCCACGCGCTCATTGCCGCGGTCGACCGCGAGCAGGTATTGTACGAGGTCATTCGTACCGATACTGAAAAAGTCACACTCTGCAGCAAGGGCATCGGCAATAACCGTCGCAGAAGGTATTTCAATCATGACGCCCATTCTCAGAGGCACCATCGGACGAATACCTTCGGCCTGGAGTTCATTGACGACCGCATGAACTGCGGCTTTAGCTCGGCGAACTTCATCTAAACCCGAAACCATCGGGAACATAATTGAGACAGGCCCAAGAGCCGAAGCACGTACGATCGCACGAAGTTGTGCACGAAAGATCTCGGGTTGCTCCAAGCAAAGCCTCAACGCACGAAAACCCATAAAGGGGTTAGCCTCAACTTCGGCATCGCCGAGTTGCTTATCCCCACCGATATCGAGTGTTCGGAAAGTCACTGCTTGCCCATTAGCCTTACGCACGACTTCCGCATATTCCGCATACTGTGTGGCCTCATCGGGCCAACCATCGATACGTAGGAATAAATTCTCGGTGCGGTAAAGGCCTACCCCATGCGCCTTCGCAATTACAGCATCCTCGAGGTCGTCAGGGCCACCAATGTTTGCCTGGAGGATAAAAGGGGCGCCATCTGTACCGACATCTGGTGAGCCATTGTCCGCCAGCAGTGCTTCACGGCGGCGTGCGGCTTGGGCACTTGAAAGACGGACGCGTTCAAGCGTTGCAGGGGTAGGATTTAGAATGACGAGGCCTTCATCACCATCAACGACG
>CAJBPJ010000347.1 GCA_903957465.1 uncultured Opitutia bacterium | reverse complement strand
GGCATCGGCGAGGGTAGGTGGTGGTTCGCCGCCGGCATCAATCGAGGCGATTAATTTATTGGCGGCAACGCCTGCCTCGGATTCGGGTGCGATGGTGATTGCAGATGCTGCCATCAGACGGGCGGCACGTGGATTGTTTCGGCGAACCCAATAAAACTCTGCGAGGTCTAAGCGGGCCCGTGCCATTTGATCGCGTAAGAGTTTCACTCTTGGTTCCGCAAGTTTAGCCTCTGGGCTGTTGGGATACTGAGCCATCAGCGTTTCGAGTGCATCAATGGCCTCGCGTGCCGAAGCTTGGTCCCAGGCAGCTCCTGGTGAGTCAGAGGCACGTAAATCGGCCAGCATGCCCATGGCTTCGGCGATATGAGGGGAGTTGGGATGTTCTCCGACGATACGCTCTAGGGCATCCATCGCTTCTTCGCGTTTATCGAGTTTCAGCGCTAGGCGTGCGTATTCAATTAAAGCAGTCTCGGCACGTTTTCCGTTTGGTGCTTGGCGGGCGACGTCCAAAAACACGTTGAGCGCCAGGGCGCGATCTTGGAACCATGGCATCCAGCCGCCCAGCCAGCGACGACCTCCTTTGGCGAGGTGAAGGCCAATGGCGAATTCGAGGTCGATGACGTTGTTAAAGTCGGCGTAGTCAATCCGACGCGTTGCCACCCATTTCAGATCTTCAATCGCCGGTTCATACTGGCCGCGCTCATTGTAGGCTTTTGCTCGAAAGTGTCGTGCAGGTGCACCTGCCTCCGTGTCACCGGCATCATCAATGACATCGCCGAGAGTGGAAATGGCTGCACCAAATTTTCCAGCATCGAATTCTTGGGTGCCTTGATTTAAGTTATCAATGATGGCGGCACGTTTTTCAGGATCGGTTGGTAAATCCGTCGGTTTGGTTGTAGTTATTTTCCAGACGCCCTGAGCGTCGCGAAGAAGCTCAGCTTGCAGCGGACAGGTCGCAACAACGGTCGCGATGAATAAGAGTTTAGCGTTTAGGTTCATACCAGCGAATAAGGGTTGCTCCCCAGGTCAGTCCGGCGCCGAAGGCGACGAGAAGAACGAGGTCATTGTGTTTGATACGACCGTCTTTCCAGGCCTGTTCGAGAGCGAGCGGGATGGATGCAGCTGAGGTGTTGCCGTAGCACTCAAGGTTAAGCAAGAAGCGTTCCATGCCGACCCCGAGCTGAGATGCGACCGCTTCAATAATACGAACGTTGGCCTGATGTGGAATGAAGCAGGCTACTTGATCTGAACTAACCCCGGCCTCTTTAAGTACCTGTTCGCACGAGCTCGCCATCACGCGCACGGCGAGCTTGAAGACTTCTTTGCCGTTCATCCGCAAATAGTGCTCGCCGGCAGCAACCGTTTCAGCGGACGCAGGTTTCGCTGATCCGCCGGCAACCGCATACAATAACTCAGCGTTGGATCCGTCTGCGCCTAGCAGGTTGGCGAGAATGCCGACGTTGGGTTGATCAGACGTTTCAATCACGGCCGCACCAGCGGCATCGCCAAACAATACGCACGTCGAGCGATCCTTCCAGTCGACGACGCTAGAGAGTTTTTCCGCACCAATAATCAGTGCCCGACGGTAGTGTCCGCCGCGTAGCATATCGGTACCAACTTGAAGTGCGTAGATGAAGCCCGAGCATGCAGCCGAAATATCAAAACAAGGGATATCGGTGCGCAGCCCGAGTTTAGATTGGAGAAGACACGCCGTCGAAGGGAAGGTCAGGTCGGGCGTCATTGTCGCCACAATTAGCAGATCGATGTCCGTTGGTTTGAGCCCTGCGCGTTCAAGGGCTTGAGCCGCTGCTTTCGCGCCCATGTCAGACGGATTTTCGTTAGCGGCGGCAATCCGTCGCTCGCCAAT
>CAJBPJ010000346.1 GCA_903957465.1 uncultured Opitutia bacterium | reverse complement strand
GTCGACCGCGCTGGTCGTTGTGGTTGCGGTGCTATGTCTGGGTGTAGCCGCGTGGTTGGGTCACGGGCAGACGTTTTCGCGACCGCTGCATGCCGACGAGGCTGGCCAGTGGTCGCTGATGGCCGAAGCCAAACCGCACAGCGAGACACAGGATCGTTTTCACGGCCCAGCACTCGGATTGCTCGCGCGCGCTGGGCTCGCCTTATTCGGTGTCGATCTGGCGGCCGCCTCTGAGGGTGCTCTGCGTGCCGTGCCGCTAGTCTTCGGCTTCACGCTTTTATTCTCGTCGTTTGTGCGGAGTCATCGGTCCTCTGTCTTGCTCGGCTTGCTGGCCATCGCGCCCTGCGCGCGGTTTATCCAAGAACCGATTCTTGCGACCTCGCTGGTTTGGGCGGCCCTGTTTTGGTTGAGAGAGGATGAGGTCGAGCCTCAGCATCTTTGGCGGCTGCGATTCGTTGCTGGCGCCGCTGCTGGTCTCGCACTCGCCTGCAAGGTTACCGCTGCCCTTTACCTGGGCGTGGTCGCTGCATCCTATCTCTGGTTGCGACGCGGCGAACGCTCTCGGGGCGGGTTGGTTATCTTCTCGGTCTCGACGGTCTTTTTCTGGGCCTGCTGGCAAAGTACATTCTTTACCGACTTGCCCGCTCTGGCCACTTGGTGGGTCCAGCTTGGGCGCGCCCTCGGAGTCGCGGCTGGCGTGACTCAGGAACCCTTGACGCTTGTTTCGGCTTGGCCGTGGGTACTATCGACCTTGTTGCTTGTTGCGGCGGGCTATGGTCGTTGGCGTCGTCGTGCAGAGAAGCCACTTGGCCAGCATAGGCTCGATCCTCTTCTGCTGGCGTCGGCTATCGTGCTACTCGTGCATCTTCTCCTGCCTTATAAAACGCCGTGGCTTTTGATGACGGTTGATATGCTCGTATTGATTGTGTTTCTGCCGGAACTGATTTTCGACGACCTCTGCCGTGATTTCGACGAGGGTACCTGGCGCGTTGTCCGCGGCCTTCTCTTGCTGGTGGTATCTATCGGTGTATGCCGCTGGGTTGCTGACGTCCGCTATGCATACCTCGAGACATCGGCCGCGGTCCCACCGGTCGCGCGTGCTATTCGCGCAGCGGCAACATCAGACAGTTCCTTTGTCATACAGGTGAAGGGAACCAATTACTGGCCATTGCCTTATTACTTAAAAGGACTGTCGGTTGGATACGGGGATTATTCAGGGGCCGAGAATGCGAGTGTACGATTGCTCGAAGCCAGCGGCCCGGATGCGCCGCGGGTCGAAGGCTACAAGATTACCCCTATCGAACTTCGTGCGAATGAAGTCTGGTGGCTACTTGTGCGCAAAGACATCCAGCTTGGGCAGTGAATGGAGCTACCCGGTTACGAGCCAACTTCAGTCTCTGCGCCCTGTTTTATGCTCGATTTGATCTCTTTAAGGAGGGTTTCGCGGCCTTCTGAATAGAGAAATTTATCGGAGGCAATGCGCGTGTAGGCTTTTTGTAAGAGCTCCTGTGGCGGGCGCCGCATCGACATGAGTTTACGGAGGTAAGATTCTAGTTCGTCTGCCATCTCTTCGTTCTCAACTTTCATTTTAACAAATTGAAGCAAGATGGCTTGGTTGTTCTCAAAGCGCTGATGGCCTAAGGTCATCGTAGTGTTGGCTTCTTCGAATCGTCGAACTTGGACGAGTTTCTTGCCGATAGCGCAAATAAGCTGCGGTTGAATCGCGCGTGCGTCTAACACCTTCTTTAAATTAATAGCACCGATGTCTGCCTGTCCCTCGGTATAGTACGCAATCATGCGAAGTGCGTCAAAGGTGACGCGCATCTCTCCAAACCACTGATCCTTTGCGTTCCGCAGAAAGAGTTCGTCGACGATGGAAATCGCCTCCTTGGTTTTGCCAGCATTCGTTAAGGTTTCGACGTGCGTGAGGAGGAATTGCGGGCGGCTCGGGAAGCCTGATTCCGCTGCGTGCTTGTAGAGTCGATCCGTTAATTTGTAATCCGAAGTCTCATTGGCAAATTGGCCAAGTTCAAGCAGCGCGGCTTCGTTTTTCGAAAAATCTTTTAAGATATCATTGATGATTGCGTCGCGGCGGTCTTTTTGAGCGTCCCCTGGTAGCAGGTACAACATTTGTATGCGCGGAGAAGTCGCCGTTGGATCGCGCACGAGCAACATGTTGAGTGAATCTTTGGCGGCGGCTAAATCTCCACTTTCTTTGTACCAGCGCGCGAGCATGGCTCGGAGGTTGTCCGAGGAAGGGAAGGTCCGTACAGCCTCTGCAAGTTTTTCGATAGCGTTCTTTCGGTCACCGCGCTCCCAAGATATTTGGCACAAAAGCGTGTAGCCTTCTGGGGTGATATCGAGGTGTCGTTTGCGCAGAAAATCTGTAGCGATATCAAAATTCCCCCGAAGGAAGTTTGCTTGGGCAAATGAGAAGCGCAAATCGGCCTGAATGCCGGGGTCAACCTCAGCATCATCCATATATTTTTCAGCACAGGCAATGATGCGCCGGTCTTGTTCTAAGCTGAAGCTGCGTCTCAGGTAACCACGGAAGTATTCACGGTCCTTTTTTGCCTTCGAGAGTGAATCTTCGAGAATGGTGAAAGCGTCGGTTGTTCGGCCAAAAGCAAACAACAAGTCTGCAAAGAGCTTTTGGCCGTCTAAATTTGACCGAGCGAGACTTGCGCCCGTACCGATGTATTTGGCAAATTCTCCATAGTCTTCGCGCTGCAAGGCGTCTTTGGCTAAATTAATATAGTGGTCTCCTTTGATTTGAAGATGACTTTCTTTCGCCTGTGTGCTGACGAAGTAGAAGAACATGTTCGACCATTTCGTCTTCTCGATCCCTCGCATATACCTCTCTCGGAAATACAGCAGTGAAGAAAGCGAAAGGTATGCGAGGACGATTGCGCCGACACCAATTTTCCAAATACGCGACCAGTTCGGATGATACTTGATACCTTGTTCACCCATATCCTCGACCGTGAACATCCCCAAGAGGATGCGCCGGGCACTGCGATATCCGTATGAATAGACGTAGCGGGTGTCCTCAGCCATCAGCAGTAGTGTCTATGTTCCTTTTGCTCGGGGCAAGCGCAAGAAGCGCACTTACCGGCTGCCGAGAAGCAAGTATGCGCCCATCGCTAAGAGATAAGCCCCAAAGGCTCGGCGCAGAATGTTTTCTTCAGCAATAAAGGCTAAATGTGTTCCGAGCCAGACGCCGATAAGGCAGGTGCTCGCGATGAGGCCAATGACCTTCCAGTCCATCGATAGGGTGGGCTGGCTGTGGTAGCGCCATGCACCCAAAATAGCCATTGGCACCATGACGGTGTAGGCGACGCCCTGTGCCGTTGCCTGGGTCATGCCGCAGATCCAGAGGAGCGCAGGCGTGACGACGACGCCGGCACCAATCCCAAAGATGCCACTGATTGTACCAGCGACTAGCCCGAGGCCAAGCAGTAGAAGTATTTGGGTCATTGCCCTAGCGTGTGTCTGCCGAGCACTTTGCCAATCTTTCAGTCCTTCAGGCGACGCAGCACTTCATCTAGCTGCCAAATCACTGGAAGACAGGTTTCTTGGCGGCAAAGATGAAGACCCTTTTCTGAACAATGCTGCAGGTAGACAATTTG
>CAJBPJ010000345.1 GCA_903957465.1 uncultured Opitutia bacterium | reverse complement strand
CCTCCGTGGCATTAATGAGGCTTACGGTGAATCAGCCGTTTCTAATCCTGGACGTATTGTCACGAGCAGCGCCACGACTGACCCTGATACGGGTGCCGTGACGATCAATCAGAACCCTGCTCTCGAAATTCCCAACAGCCCGCCCGCTATCAATCGCGGCAACTTTGGTAGCCCAAGTTACAATTTCGGCGGAGCCGGGGTTGCTGGTCTCGTTGGTACAATTGGCTCTTACGACCTTACGGTCTTCCTTCGCGCCATTGAGCAGAACAACGGTTCCGACCTCATGTCGTCACCAAGTTTAACCGTGGTCGATAATAAGACAGCGACCATCCGTATCGTTCAGACCCTTCGTTACCCTGACTCCTATGGCGACGTCCAATCGAACGTCGGCCAATCGGGTGGTGGTGTGAATGGTGGCGGCGGTGCGGGTGTGACCATTACAGCGGGTACCCCTCAGGACTTTAAGGAGCAGGACATTGGTGTGATCCTCGAAGTGACCCCGACGGTCCAGCAGGACGACTCGATCGCTCTTAACCTTAAGCCGCACGTCACCGAGTTTGAAGGATTCGTTGAGTACGGTGGTACCTCGGTGGCCATCCAGGGCAACACGACCGTCACGGTGCCTTCTGGCTTCTTCCAGCCCATCTTCTCGCACCGCGAAGTCACCACCGACGTCACTATCTTCGATGGTGCTACCGTTGTGATTGGTGGTTTGACCCGCGAAGAAGTTAAGACCGTCAATGACAAGGTCCCCATCCTTGGTGACATCCCTCTTCTCGGAACAGCCTTCCGCTCTAATGGCAAGACCACGAGCAAGCGAAACCTCATGGTGTTCGTTACCGCCAACCTCATCTCACCGGGTGGTTCGCCCCTGCGCAGCAAGCTGCCTGGCGTGAACAATGGTTCTACCTTCTCGAATCCTGTCGTCGTCACCCCAGGTGGCGCAGTTTATCGCGAGGTCAGTGAAGCGGCTAAGGCCGAGACCCCCAAGGCTCCTGAGGCTAAGTAAACCTTAAGCTCAGACTTTATACAGGCCCGCCTTTTGGCGGGCCTGTTTGTTTGGGCTGGCGACACAACGTCTGCTGGGGAATATCGCCTGATGCGTTGGCTGCTTATCGACGGTTTCAATTTAGCTTTTCGCAGCCACTTTGGCATGGAGCGACTTGGACTGAAGCGCGCAGACGGCTTCCCAACGGGCGCTTTGCATGGTTGGATTCGGATGCTTTGGTCGATCGAGGACAGCGAAAAGCCTCAGCGTATGGTTGTCTTCTTTGACCTCGGAGGATCCGATCGGCACTTAGCTGCGCATCCTGAGTACAAAGCGCAACGTGCTGATACGCCCGAGGATCTCGAGAAGCAGATACCCGAGATTAAAAAACTGACCCAAAACATGGGGCTTACGATTATTGAGCAACGTGGAGTAGAGGCAGACGACTTAATTGCTTCGGCCGCGCAAAGGCTTTCGAGAGAAGGCCACGAAGTTGTCATTGTGAGTGCAGACAAAGATTTCGGCCAATGTGTTGGCGGAAAGGTATTCCAACTAACCCCGCCGACACCTGCTTCAGACTGGCGTCGCTTGGATGCAGCAGGCGTATTCGAAAAGTTCGGGATCCACCCGGAGCGCATCCCCGACTACCTTGCGCTGGTAGGAGACAGCGTTGACAACATCCCGGGCCTCAAGGGTGTTGGGCCTAAGACCGCGGTTAAGTGGCTCACAGAGTTCGCAGATTTAGAAGGCGTACTCTCTGCCGCAGATAAACTCGAGCCCGCCCGTTTCCGCGATCAAGTGGTTTCGGAGGCAGCTCGTATACGGGCAAACTTAAGCCTCGTTCGATTCAAGACAGACTTTCCATGTGAGCTCGACGCTACACCCCCGAGGGACGCTGCCGCCCTAGAGGCTTACTTGGCAGGCATGGATATGCAGGGGACGCTGAAGAAGTTTAAGCAACGCGAAGCGGAGCGTATTGCCAAGTCCCAGGGCGAGCTCTTTTAAAGCCCCAACAAAAAGGCCCGCCATGAGGCGGGCCCTGTTGAGAACAGAAGCTAGGCTTAGTTCTTCGCTTTCTTTGCTGCGAGTGCTTCCGTGGTGCTGCTAGGCGAAGCAGCGGCCTGTTGGGCGCTGACAGCCTTCTGAACTTCTTCCTGGTTGAGTGCCACGAAGAACTTAGCACTGAGTACATCGAGGACGAAGTGACGTGTGATCGAGAAGCCATAGGTTTTAGCCATGATTTCGTTATTCTTGATCAACTCAGCTTCTGCCTTTTTGAACGATTCCTCGAGGGTCTTCTTGTCGTCGCCGGTTGCAGCGTCCACCGCAGCTTTGTGCTGGATGAGGCCATTGCGCTGCTGGTTGATTGTCTCGGCATTACGTAAGAACTCATCGAGGGCAGTGCCCGACATCGTCGAAGCAACGAGTTGCTTTTTGCCATCCACAGTCACCACGGACTCTTCTTTGAACTCTTTTTCTGCGCGTGCCTTAGTCAGCTCTTCGTCGGTGACGGTGAGCAAGAGGCGTGCGGTTTTCGAGAGGTAGACCGGGCGGGTCGCGATAGCGGCCACGCGGAAGCCATAAACTCTTTGGAAGAGGCTGTCCTTCGCGTCGAAGTCGCGGACTTCAGCTTCGAGGACCTTACTCAGGGCATCCTTCTCAGCTGTTGTGAGGGCTTGGTCGCGACGTTGGGCGATACCTTGGAGGCGCTGGAACTGATTAACCAGCGCGCTGTACTGGGTCGCGAACTCGTTAACGCTATTTGCATTATTAATATGCAAGAGGCTCTCAAAGATGATCGGGCCTTGATTGGAGGGTAGGGCAATGCGCTCGGCTTTGATTCCAGAGGCTGCCGCAGGGGTTGTAGCTGTAGTCATAGGATTGAGTGTGGGGTTAGGAAAAATTATTTAGCGGCAGGTGCGTCTTTTTTGGATTCGCTGACTGCTTTATCGACCTGCTTGTTTTCTTCGTCTGAAAGCAGAACGTAGAGTTTTGCTTCCGCAATCTGGGTCGCGAGCTTTTCGCTGAACACGTATTTTTGTGCCGTTGCGAAATTCGCCTCAGCCTCGTTGACGTCCTTCTGGCCGCGCTGGATAGCT
>CAJBPJ010000344.1 GCA_903957465.1 uncultured Opitutia bacterium | reverse complement strand
GACGGCACGCTGGCGCTGACGAGGGCAGGAATTAAGAATTAAGAAGTTAAGAATTAAGAGAGAGTACGGTACGCTGCGCTGACGGTACGGCCTACGGCCTGACGATACGCTCGCCAAGGCTCGCTGACGGCACGCTGACGCTGACGAGGGTAGGAATTAAGAATTAAGAAATTAAGAATTAAGAGAGAGTACGGTACGCTGCGCTGACGAGACGCTTACGCGGAGCAGGAAGGAGCAAGCGGGAAGCTGGAAGAGGCTAACCAGCCATCCAGCTAGCCAGCCAATCCGCTGACGAGGTGCCAGCAAGCTCTGCTTGCGACACCAGCGGCTCCTGCCGCGAGTCCATAAAAAAAGCCCCGCATCACTGCGGGGCTTTTTGTTGTCATTCGGAAAGGTCTTAGGCGCCGATAGCGCGTTTGACCTTAGCGAAGTTAGGGAGTTGGGAAGGGTCGCGCTTAGCTTCGACGTGGACCACGTTGCCAGCCTTGTCGGCGACAAAGACGGCACGTTTAGCAACCTTCTGGAGGCCGGTCTTCTCAGCGATGACTTTATTGTCGATCACCTTGAAGGCTTTGATGGCCACGCGGTTAAAGTCGGAGACGACCGTGATACCGATTTGGTTCATCTTGGCCCAAGCTTCTTGCGCGAAAGGACTGTCGACGGAGATGGCAATGACGTCGGCGCCGAGGGACTTGTACGACTCGAAGTCGTTGGTTACCTTGCACATCTCGTCGGTACAGGTACCGGTGAAGGCGAGGGGGAAGAAGAGGATGACCGTAGGACCTTTGCCGACGTTGCGGCGTAGTTTGACGTCCACCAGACCGGCATCGGTCTTGGACTTAAGGGTGAGGTCAGGGAGGGGTAAACCGGGCTTGAGTGGCATAGTGTTGGGATGTGGGTTCCTCGCCTTTCAATCGTTTTCCCAGCAGAGGGCAAGACAGGAGGTGTTTTTGCTTATTTAAGCCGATTCTGGGGTGCTGTAAGTCCCAGCCTCCGGAACCATTTACGCTGTTTGCTCACTAGACCCCAGGTATTGAGGTCAATCGTCTGGGCTAATGTCTCTAGGGGCTGTTTTTGACCCTCCCTCAGCCATTCCATGGTCTCCCGGTACCCGACGGATCGGACGGCTGGGAGGGTGTCGTCGAGGTTTAAGGACAAGAGCCAAGTAGCTTCCTCGATTAGCCCCCCCGCCAACATGGCGCGGGTCCGGGTGGAAATCCGGCTGCGTAATTCGGGGTCAGGCCGATCGATGACTTCGGTCTCAAATTTAAGGTCAGCGAAGGGACCCGGTTTACCCAAAAAGTCTTCGCGGAGTTCGTCGAGGGGCCGTCCCGAAGCAAGCCGCCGTTCCAGAGCTTTGGTTAGACGAATCGGGTTATCGATATCTAACCAGGCCGGTAATTTTCCGCCTTCGAGCTCCTCGAGTCGCTTGCGTAGAAACTCTACGCCGCGGTTCTGAAGTTCTTTCGCTTCTACACTTGCTGCTTCGGGAATTTCGAGGGCATCGGCCACTGGACCAAAAAATGCGGCAAGGTAAAAGCCACTGCCGCCTGTTACCATAATCGGCTTTCCGCGGGCGATGGCGGAATCAATCACTGAGCGCGCATAGGTCACATATGTTGCCACTGAATACCGTTCAGACGGTTCCGCTAAATCAACGCCGTGATGTGGAGCACGCGCTTGCTCGGCGGCAGTGGGTTTCGCGGATCCAATATTTAAGCCTCGGTAGATGCAGACAGAATCACACGAAAGAATTTCTCCGCCGCAGGATTCTGCCCAGCGCAGGGCAGCCTCGGTCTTACCCGATGCCGTCGGACCAGTTAAGAGGCGGAGTGTAGGTACGGTCTTCATTCCGCCCGCTTCGCCCATTCGAGGCAGTAAGACAGGAGGATGAGTGCGACAGGTGCGGTCAGCACAAGGCTATCGATTAAATCAAGGGCACCACCGATTCCAGGAATTGTTTTTCCGGAATCTTTTTCGCCGGCTTGCCGTTTGAAGACAGATTCAACGAGATCCGAAGGGATGCTGAGTGCTGCCAGCGGTAAAGCGAGGATGGCTGCCTTGAGGGGCAACATGAACTCGGTTGCGCCGAGATGATTTCGACACAGCCAGGCGAAGCCTCCGGATGCTAAAGCCGAGAAGAGTAATCCGCCGATGCAACCTTCCCAGCTTTTGGCTGGGCTGATGGTTGGGGCAATCTTGTGCTTCCCAAAGGGTACGCCAATGAGCAGTCCGCCCACGTCGGTAAATTTCGTCGCGATAAATACCCAGACGACGTAATAGAGGCCGTCGGAATGACGGTTGAGCATGACGCCGCTTTCCATTCGCGCAATCGCCACTAAGGCTGAGAGCATGAAGGGTATATAGATAAACCCGTAGAGCGTCGGGAATTTTTTCAGCAGGGCAGGCGTCTGGCTCGGGTTCTTGAGAAGCGAGATCAGGTGTGCGCCCATCAAGAGTGCAGCGCCGCTTGTGTAGACGTTCGCCTGCATCCGTACGTTGCCGAAAAAGAAGAGTGCAAATAAGAAAATGAAACCTGCGACAATCCCAGAGGTGTCAGGGTGACGAGTGCCTTCCATCTTCTTAACAAGTTGGTAGAATTCGTATTGTGCTGCGCAGACGAGAACTGCGAGGAGGCAGAAGGCAGCTTGTTCGGCGACGGAGAAGAGTCCACCGACCCAGATGATTAAGCCAACAATCACCCACAGACCCACGGTACTGAAGATACGATCTTTCATGATTGTTGAGGGGTCGGGCGAATTTGCTCACCGGTCATGCCAAAACGACGTTCGCGCTTGGCGTATTCTTGCAGGGCGGCGCCAAAGGCCTCGGCACCGAAGTCAGGCCAGTAAGTGGGCGTGATGACAATCTCGGCGTATGCAGCTTGCAGGAGGAGGAAGTTGCTTAAGCGTGATTCACCCGAAGTACGAATGATGAGATCTGGGTCGGGCAGGCCATGGGTCTCGAGGCGGGCAGCAAGGTCGTCCCACTGAATCGCATCCGGGTTAATTTTTCCAGCAACTGCATCGGCGGCGAGTTGCTTTGCAGCCTTTACGGTTTCTTGGCGTGAGCCGTAGTTGAGGGCGATAACGAGTTCGAAGCCCGTATTATCTTTGCTTGCGGCAACCGCTTCTTCGAGGGGAATGCGGATAAACTCCGGCATCGCGGTGATGTCGCCGATGGTGCGGAAACGTACGTGACGTTTGGAAAGTCGGTGGAGGTGAAGTCGGAGAACCCATTCGCCGAGCTTGAACAGTCCGCCGACTTCTTCCGCAGGACGTTTCCAGTTTTCGGCCGAGAAAGCAAAAAGGGTTAAGCAGCGCACGCCATGATCGATGGCAGCGTCTACGACTTCGATGAGGCGCTCGGCACCACGGCGATGACCTTCGAGTCGTGGTAAGCCGCGTTGCGAAGCCCAACGTCCATTGCCATCCATGATGATACCCACGTGGACGGGTAATCGCTTTGGCTCGGGGGTGGGTTGCGTCACGCGAAGAAGTTTTAGCGAGGTTCGGTGGCGAGCAAGATACCTGGGAAGCCAGCGGTCCGGGCAGCATTAAAAACATCGGAGAGACCTTGCATGGTCTGCGATTTATCCGATTTGACTAAGAGCGGCAGCGCACGGCGTGAAGGATTGGTGGCAATGCGCTTTAATTCGATGCTCAACGCTTCACGGCCTTGGATGATGCG
>CAJBPJ010000343.1 GCA_903957465.1 uncultured Opitutia bacterium | reverse complement strand
GCCTGCGCAGCGACACCATCGGCAGCGAGAGCCGATCCAGCATTAAACCCGTACCAACCAACCCAGAGCATGCCCGTGCCGATCATACACAGCACCATGGAGTGTGGCGTCATTGGCACTTTGCCGAAACCTGCACGCTTACCGACTAGGATACAGAGCAAGAGGGCCGACCAGCCTGAAGTCATATGAACCACCGTTCCGCCCGCGAAGTCGATTGCCTTGATGCTCGCAGCAGCATTCCAAACACCGTTCATCTCGCCGGTGATACCCCAAATATGGTGAGCCATGGGGAAGTAGACGATAAACATCCAGAGCGTCGAAAACGCCATAACCGCTGAGAATTTCATACGCTCAGCGATGGCGCCGATGATCAGTGCAGGCGTAATAATTGCGAACATCAGCTGGAACATCGCAAAGACGTTCTGCGAAATCCAATAAGCGTAATCGGTATTAGGTGCCGAAGTAACGCCTTCGAAGAAGAAGTATTCCGATCCACCAAAAATATTTCCAATCGGCGTTCCCGCAAAATTCTTACCAAAGACCAGGGAGTAACCAAAGGCCCACCAAAGAATAGTCACAAGCCCGGCCAGGCCGATACATTGAGCGGCAACTGAGAGTACGTTTTTAGTGCGAACTAACCCGCCGTAGAAGAGAAAGAGGCCAGGCAAAGTCATGAAGAGCACAAGCGCGGCACTCACCATCATAAAGGCGTTGTGTCCTGGACCTGTCGTGGCGGAGACGGGCCCACCGAGCACTTTTTCATCCGCCACTTTCGGGGAGGTGTTGTTAATATAAGCCTCAAGGTCAGCTACCCGTTGCTCGACGCTTGCTGGAGCAGGCGCAGCGGGTGCTTTCGCTGGAGTGGTTGTCTGCGCAGAAGCCAGCGTAGGAATCGCAAGCAGTGCAATAAGGGTGAGGATGCGGAGCAAGGGTTTCATGGCATGACGACTATCGCACCCACTGTGCCAATGCATCTTTCAGACCCTTTCGCTCTTAAAAGTGCTTAAGATGCGACAAAATCGGCAACAGGGGTGCCGAATTTAGGGCAAGATAGGCAACGAAGCCGGCCAATCCATGCCCGCTTCGAGGAGCTGCTTAAACTTAGAATCTTGCCCCTACCCGCATTGTCCATCCCGGTGCGTCAGGAGCCTGGAAGACGTCCATTGTATTTCCGTCGTGACGGAAAGTTTCCCGATGAAAGGCAACCCACTCGAAAGCGCCACGAACGAACCATGTACCACTCGACTCAAGAAACTGGGTGACGCCTATACGCAAAGGAACTTCGCCAATCGAAACTGCGCGATGCCCATAACTACCATCCGACAGTCGAAAGGTTAACGTTTCATAGGCGCAGGAAAAATCAATGCTGGTAGCTTTGTCTGCGGTGGCAAACCAACGGGCATAGATACCATTTTGCAAACCGGTGACACGGAATTCAATACTGACACTCGCATCTGGCGTCCACTTCGCACGTACATACGGAATTGGTAGTACAGACATTTCATAGCGATCTTGGAGCATCACGCCGAGAGCTACGTCGAAGGTAGCTGCTGGTGTCCAGCGATAGGCCCCGCCAAAACCCCAGCGCACTGCATCACCAAGCCCGAGTACAGATGTGCTGGAAGTTTCCGGAGCGGCTTCAAGTGCTCCGATAAATTGATAATGACCATGACCAGATCTAGCCTGCCACTGCGTGAAGCCAGAAACAATAAAGTCTGAGGTGTCGCCGTAAACACGATCAGGATCTCCCGCAATGGCACCGGTAAATTTATGGGTGTAATTATAGTATTCGATATCAAGGGCATGATCAGCTCCTTCATGAATGGCCTCAAAGCCGTAGCGCGTGCGTTTAAAAGTTCCGCTCAGAGCGTCTGCATGACTCACGTCTGCCGCACCATGCCCTTGATAATCGCCCATCAACACCCAACCCGTCTTAGCGGGCGTCGAAGCTTGCTGAGAAAAAACCGTGAACGGCAAAAGGCCGGCAATCAGAAGTAATGCACGCATGATCAAAGGGCTAACCGCGCGAGGCAGGGAAGACAAGTATAGCCCATGCGACTTTTGCGCTTTCACCGACCTTAAGCAGTGAGTATCACTGCGCCATGACCCATCAACGTACCGGCATCTCGAAACCCGTATTCCTGCTTTCTGTCGCCTGTGCGGGCCTTGTAGGAATAACTATCGCGCTTTTCGGACGCTGGCTTAACGAAAGCGAAAAAGTTGCTTTTTTGAATGCTGAATTAAATACCATCGCAACCGCCCCTTTTAACTTCGCAACCGTGCCCTACCCTCGCGCAAATGACGGAAGATTCCAAGGTGGTACGGACGGTCGCCATAAACAACAATGTCAGTGGGCCCAAGATTCTGTGAAAGCAGGCGGTGGTAGCGTCATTCTCGTGGGCGACTCAATCACCCATGCCTGGG
>CAJBPJ010000342.1 GCA_903957465.1 uncultured Opitutia bacterium | reverse complement strand
GCCTCTTAAGTAAGACCAACTGTAGATACCACTGCTATGCCCATCACTAAATACGAGGCTTAGAGCATAGTTACCAACAGAGTGAAAGCCCACGACCCCGACTCCCGGAAACTGACGCGGTCCATCCCCTCCGTAGGTATTACCGAGGATGTCTTTTTCGCCCATATTCTCAGCACTGGGTGAACTTTCGCGTAAAAATTCGCCAGGGAAGATATCTTCGCGACCGTCACCCCAGCGAACGGCTAAAAATGAACCAATAAGCTGAATGTCGACCGGGGGCTGCACCCCTTTAAATTAAGTAAACACACCAATCTCTCAAGTCATGATTCACCACCGCTTGACTCGGGCGTAGTGTCGATGAATGTCAGCACATGGCTGGCGTAGGCAAACTTCTCAAACAAGCTCAGAAAATGCAGCGCGGCATTGCCGTTGTGCAGGAACAACTCACGGCAGAGCGCGTGGAAGTCTCTCACGGCGGCGGCGCTGTCAAAGTCGTTGTCAATGGCCATGGCGACGTCCAATCCGTCACCATTAATCCAGATTTCCTTAAAGAAGGAGCGTCGATTGTTGAACCGGTACTCGTCGCGGCACTGCAAGAAGCTGCCACGAAAGCACGCGAACTTCACCAATCTCGAATGCAAGCTGCCACCGCGGGATTCAACATGCCAAGTCTTGGGGGCTTCTAAGACCCCATGACGCCTGCATACGAGAAGGTAAGACAACTCCTTAAGTCACTTCCAGGACTCGGGCACCGCGCAGCTGAACGTCTGGCACTTCACCTATTGGTCGAACGTCCAGCAAAACTCGCTCCACTCGTTGAAGCACTTCAACAAGCTGCCGCCGTGGTGCGCCGCTGTGACCGCTGCGGTAATTTAGCGGAAAGTACCCTGTGCTCTGTCTGCGCAGATCCCAAGCGTGACCCGTCCTTACTTTGCGTGATTGAGAATGTGCCTGACTTACTCGCTGTCGAACGCGCGGGCAGTTATCGCGGAACCTACCATGTGCTCCATGGAAGACTCTCACCGATTAATGGCATCGGACCGGGCGAACTCAATCTTGCTAAACTCGGTGAGCGCTTAGCGACTGAGCCCGTTACGGAAGTTGTCTTGGCACTCGGCAATGACATCGAGGGCGAGGCAACGTGTCATTATATACGTGAATCGTTTTTAGCAGGACGCTTTGGCACCAAGGTCACCCGGATCGGTTTCGGTCTACCCAGTGGCAGTGGCTTAACTTTTGCGGACTCGGAAACACTGAGAAGTTCTTTAGAGGGACGGCGTGATGTCGCCCCGTGAATTACCCGACACCTACCCGCCTGAACTCGAAGCGGCGTGGATGGCGAAGGCAGAACAGGCTACGGGGCGCACGGCCGACGATGCCCTCGAAGTCCTTCGGGCCGATGTCCAAAAGCTTTCTGATTTGTTTACCGTTGGACGACCCGACGGCACTTTCCCGGACTACTTTGCCGACGCGCGATTATTGGCAGCCTACGGTCTCTTCTTTTTCCCACAAGCTTGGGCACGGACAGGTTGGTCGCTCGCCCACGCTTTTGATTTCCGCGGATGGAAACCTTCTCGACCTCACGTACGGATACTCGACTTAGGTTCAGGATCAGG
>CAJBPJ010000341.1 GCA_903957465.1 uncultured Opitutia bacterium | reverse complement strand
TCGTTCAGTCCGTAGGCCAGAACCGAAGTGAGTACCATGAGGATACGCATCGCGAAGAGCCAGATGATGAGCGTTGCGCAGAGCGTAGGGTTGGCTGCAAGGGCCAAGGCGAGGAAGGCAATCAGTGCGACGCCAGTCACGCCGTAGGTTTCAAAGCCGTCAGCGGTAGGACCAACCGAGTCACCTGCGTTGTCGCCTGTGCAATCGGCAATCACACCGGGGTTGCGGGGATCGTCTTCAGGTAGCTGGAAGACAATCTTCATTAAGTCGGCACCGATATCGGCAATCTTGGTGAAGATACCACCGCAAATGCGGAGGGCAGAAGCGCCGAGGGATTCGCCAATGGCGAAGCCAATGAAACATGGACCTGCGAGTTCCTTATCCAGGAACTGCAAGATGCAGATCATGAAGAAGAGTTCGGTAGCGACGAGGAGCAGGCCGACGCTCATGCCTGACTTCAGGGGAATGAGGAGCGTGGCGAGCGGGTTACCGCGGAGAGCTGAGAAGGCAGTGCGAGAATTCGCGACGGTGTTGATACGGATACCGAACCAAGCCACTGCATAGCTACCAAGAATCCCGAGGATGGATGCGCCGAGAATGATAGCGACGTGGAAGGTGGATTTGTGTTCCAGTACGCCGAAGTAGTAACCCATGCAGATAGCAATGAGCACCCAGAGTGCGGCGAGGAATTTGCCCTGTTGCCAGAGATACGTTTTGCACGTTTCCCAAATGATTTGGGAAATCTCTGACATCGAACTGTGCACAGGGAGTGCACGTGTCTGAACGTATTGGAGCCAGCCGTAAGCGACGCCGACGAGACAGACTCCTAATCCGATAAGAAGGATACTGGATCCAGTTAGCGCACCGTTGAGGAAGGAGATGGCATTCAAATCAGGAATTTGAATGTCTGCTTCACCCGCGCGAGCGAGGGAGGGGAGGAAAGCGGCGAGGACGGCCCAGCCAAGGTTCTTTGTCTTCATAGATTTTTAGGGTGCTCGTTGGGGACGAGCGAACGTCTGTTAAGGCAAAGCACTCAGCTTGGGTCGAGTGTATTTTTTAGTAGTTTTTGGCCTCCCGGTCGGGCCTTAATCTAGGATGCTTGCCAGCAGCGAAGGGGCATGCTCCTTTGGGTGTATGGAAATCACCGTACTCGGCTGTGGGACGTCCCAAGGGGTACCCCTTATTGCCCACCCGAATACAGGCTTGGACCGCGCCAACCCTCGTAACTGGCGGACGCGTACAAGTATCCATGTGGTTATTGAAGGTCACGCCGTCCAAGTCGATACAGGCCCTGAGTTTAGGCTCCAGTGCCTCCATAACCAGATCGACAACATCGACACGGTACTTCTGACCCACGGCCATGCCGACCACGTCCTCGGGATGGACGACCTACGGCAGTTCTGTACCAATAAAGAAGGGGCCGCTATCCCTGTCTACTCAACCCCGGAAGGACTCGGGCGCGTCCGGGCGATTTTTCCGTACGCAACCGACAAGCCTAAGTCCGACGGCTATGTTTCGCTCACCTTACACGCGATGCCCGAAGTTCTCGAACTTCCCGGCGGCGGAATTGTACGCTCAACGATTCTTCCACACGGCGTGCCTGTGCTTGGATTAGTATTTGAAGAACCATCCACGGGTGCGCGTTTTGCCTACTACACCGACTGCAAACGCGTCCCTTCGGCGGCTGTCAAACTCGCCCAGGGTTGTGACGTGGCTATCCTTGATGGACTTCGCCCTGCGTGGCACCCGACGCACATGACGGTCGAAGACGCCTGCCAGGTATCCAAAGCTATTGGCGCCAAGCGCAGCTTTTTGACGCATATGACGTACCAGATCGATTACGACACCTGGACGCAGAAACTCGCCGAGACCTATCCCAATGTCGGTCTCTGTTACGACGGGATGCGACTGAAGCTCTGACTTACTTTTTTGGCTGTTTGGTCGCAGCCGCCTTCTTCATCGCCTCATCTTTCGTGGGTGGTGGCGGCACGGGAATGTCCACGAGCTGAATTGCGCCGATAACTTTTAAGTCAGGGCGCGCTTTTTGTAAGGCCGCTATGCCTCCGGCAGTGCACGATGTTTGTGCGACATAGACTACTTGTAACTCTGGGGATTTACTTAAAGCCATTAAGCCCATGTCGGTAACTTGGGTGCCTCGTAAAATCAGGCGACGGAGATGGGGAAGGCTGGCGGCGGCTTTGACAAACCCGTCGCCAACTTTGGTTTCACCCACCGCTAGGACTTCGAGTTTTTTAAACTGCGCAATAGCGGCACTGCCCGCATCTGTGATGCGGGTGCGGGAAAGGTCCATCTCAGCAATATCACCTGCGCTCTCGGCTAGCGTAGATAGTTGTTTATCGCTGAACTGTGCGACGATCGCGTGTGTTGTTATAATCATGCCGGCATCATTTTCGACGGCACGTAAGTTGGCGGTCACACCCAGTTTTTTTACAATGCTATCGGCTTGTTCGCTAACGTTGTCATTCTTCGAGAAAGACTGATTGGGGTATGCTTTAGTTGTCGTGGTAACTTTGGGCGCCGCAACTGCGCTGACAGCTTTGCCGTCAATCCATCCTTTAATAACCGCAACTTGTTCAGCGGTAAGCATCTTTTTGGGTTCAGGTGGCATGGACTCCTCGTCTGACCGTGGGAGGGTGGAACGTTGGACGATCCGACTCTCACTCGATTTCCCCCAAACCAATCCCACACCTTCGCTGCCGCCTTTTTCAATCGCCTCAATGGAATCTAAGCGGAGTTTGCCTTTCGACTTTTTAGCATCGTGACAAGCTGTGCAATGGGCCTCGAGAATCGGACGAACCGCTTGTTCGTAAGCCTGACGACGTTCATCGGGCGTGGCAGCAATAGCCGAGGGTATCAGCGAGAACCCCTTCATGTTTTCGAGGTTAGTTACCTCTTTGACGCTAGGCTTACTCGGCTCAGTTAAAAAACCTTCGTCATGCACCATCTCGCCACCGATATGTGCTGCGAGAACAACCCCGATGGCGGCGAGACATTGCAGTGCAATTCTCAGCTTACGACCGAAGTGAATCATTGCCCATGAGAGTGACGCCAGTGCTGCGGCGATGATGCCCAGTTGCGAGTGACGGTCTACATCGGTTCCGCTGAAACCATTGAAGTGGCCATGGAGAATGCCGAGTGCTGTTGCCAGCCAAGTACCTGCTGCGGCGATGTCAGTGAGAAGGTGTACAGGGCGGGAAGGTTTTTCTTCCGCATGGAGCCATTCAATAGCTGGCACGACAAAAAGAAGTGCTGCCGGCAGGTGAAGTGTGACCAAGTGCCACTTTCCGAGAATCGAGAGCAGTGCGGGGCCGCGTGAATCGCCGTCGGCCGGCAAAGCTTGTGCCATGGCGAAGAGCACGAGGGTCGCTCCGAGAGCGATGAGAAGGCGATTACGAGTCGACATAAAATTACGCGATAAGCTCACGCACGACTTTGCCGCCCGTATCAGTCAGGCGGAAGTCGCGACCTTGGTAGCGGTAGTTCAGGCTTTCGTGATCGAGTCCGAGCTGGTGGAGAAGGGTCGCCTGTAAGTCGTGCACATGCATTTTGCCGTCAACAACTTCATACCCGATTTCATCGGTTCTGCCGTAAGTTAATCCGCCGCGGAAACCGCCGCCGGCAACCAACATACTAAAGGCCGCTGGATGGTGATCTCGGCCAAAGAAGGCATTTTGTGTACCGCCGCGATTCTCCCACATCGGGGTTCGACCAAATTCGCCACCCACCACCACGAGCGTATCTTCGAGCATACCGCGCTCGCGTAAATCAGCAATGAGCGCGCCCACAGCTTTATCCATATAGTTAGTCTTTGTGGTAAAGGCTTTCGCTAAGTCGGTGTGAGCGGCTTCGCCGTGCATATCCCAACCCCAATCATAAAGTTGTACGAAGCGTACGCCGCGCTCAGCCATGCGTCGTGCTAAGAGGACGTTATTGGCGAAAGACTCTTTGCCAGGTTCCGCTCCATACCTTGCTAACGTCGCAGGGCTTTCTTTGGTAAGGTCTGTTGCCTCGGGTGCCGACATTTGCATGCGGAATGCGAGTTCATACTGCGAGATACGGGTTAATGTCTCAGGGTCACCAAACTGCTGATGCTGTGATTGATTGATTTCTCCTAAGGCGTTGAGTGCTTGTCGGCGCAGATCGCCGTCGACGCCCGCTGGATTCGCTAAATACGGAATCGGGTTACCGACCGTCTGGCACTGCACGCCTTGGTAGACAGATGGTAAGAACCCTGATGACCAAAGCGCTTTACCACCATCTGGTTTAGTGCCGCCTGAAAGTAAAACAACAAAGCCAGGGAGATTTTCATTCTCAGAACCCAGGCCATACATCACCCAGCTGCCCATCGATGGTCGTCCAGAAATCTGGAAGCCTGTGTGCGCAAGAAGTTGTGCCGGAGCGTGGTTAAACTGTTCCGTCCAAAGACTTCGTATCAGACACACGTCATCCGCCTGTTGGGCTATGTTGGGCAAGCGGTCACTCAGTTCCATGCCCGACTCGCCGTGTTTGGAGAAGGGGTAGAGTGGTCCGAGTAATTTCGGACGACCTTTAATAAATGCGAAAGTCTTACCGACTAAGAATGACTCAGGGCAGAGTTCGCCGTGTAATTTGGTCAGCTCGGGCTTAGGGTCAAAGAGTTCGAGTTGCGAAGGTGCGCCCGCAAGGTGGATATAGATGATACGTTTGGCGGACGCACGCAGCGGGGCAGTGCGGGCGGCAAGCACGTTGCGGACTTCAGCAGCGCTGGCTTGGGTGCCGCGCAAGCCGACGAATGCAGCGGCACCGATGCAGAGGCCAGCGTTACGAAGGAATTGCCGACGGGTGACGAGCCGGAGGTGTTCGCGGACTGCTTCTTGGGCGAGACGTTCAGAGTCTGAGTGGCGCATCTTAATTTCGGCTGAGGGCTGAATCGGTATTAAAGAGCACAGTGGTCACTTGCCACCATGCGGCTTGCTCGGCGGTTAGCTTTGCAGCCTGCGTAAAGGCTGTGTCGCTTTGGTAGCGCGTGCGAGCCTGCTTTAATAGCTGTGAGAGCGCCTTGATCTGCGTCTCGCTTGGGGTAACTTCACTCATTGCGAGGTAAGCACTGCGAATGCGTGCGTTATCGTCGCCTGGCGTCGCAGCTAAACGCCTCGCCCACTCCTTTTGTGCTTCGACCAGCACTTCTTCGTTCAATGTGGTCAGAGCCTGCAGGGGGGAATTCGTTGTGAATCGACGAGCGGAACAAGAGTCTCGGTCAGAGGCATCGAAGATGGTCAATGTGGCAAACGGTTCGAGTCGCTTCCAGTAAGCGTAAACGGAACGGCGGAGTCGTCCTGGCGTCTGGTCAACGCTAACTTCTGGGGTTCCACGGAAAGCATTGCGGAGATAGCCTCCAGGAGAAGGTGGTACGAAAGGTGTACCCGCAGTTTGTTTAATGTTTAGCAAGCCCGAGACGGCGAGTGCTTGGTCGCGCACCATTTCGCCCGTTAGGCGTTTGCGTGAACCGCGTGCCAGCAAACGATTCGACGGATCGCGTTCCATCGCATCGGCAGTGATGGCAGAAGATTGACGGTAGGTTGAGCTGAGAACCATTTCGCGAATCAACCGTTTAGGGCTCCATGCCAAATCGCGGGTGAAGCGATAGGCAAGAGTATCGAGAAGTTCGGGATGGCTGGGCTTCTCACCCATCGTGCCGAAATCTTCGGCCGTCGCAACGAGACCTGTGCCGAAAAGTTCACGCCAGAAGTGATTCACCGCAACGCGCGCAGTCAGAGGGTTTTCGGAAGACGCAATCCAGCGAGCAAAGCCGAGGCGATCTTTCGGCAAATCTTTGCCCATAGCTGGAAGGGTTCCTGGCGTGAAAGGCTGAGCGATAACTTCTCCGGGTGTATTCCAGCCACCACGGATTAACTCATGTGTTTTCCGTTGTTTGTCTTTCGGTAATTCCCGCATGATTGGCATGTCTGACATGGGGAGCTTGGCTAATTCTTTACGCAAATTAGCTAGCTTCATTTGTTCGGACGAAGCTTGATCAATCGCCTCAGGGCTGTCGGTAACGCTTAAACTGAATTGCGCTAAATCCATTCCGTCTAAACCAGGTTTCGTATGGAGGTGGTGTAAGCGTACCCGAATCTGCTCACCCGCACCAAGTTGGGTGACTTGATTAAGCGAAAGAACTAAACGGTGTTCGGCTGTTCGCTTAGGCCCGACCGCCCAGCCAAGTGTCGCAGGCATTGGATTTGAGAGCACGGCGCTTGCAGGGTAACTCGGCTGTTCGTAGTCCGCTTTGGCTTGGCTAACTTCGATTGCGACTTCGGGTTGAGTAATCGCGAATTCAAGTAGTTGCTGAGTTGGGGCGGCCGGGATGCGTCGCGACCAGACAACTTTCCCGCCGGCATCGCGGAGCGAGAGGATGGCCCCGAGGATGCGTGCGTCGTTGCCGCCATCCATGCGATTCCAGATGCGGATCGTTTGAACGCGTGTGACTGTACCTAAATCGAGCTGGATCCAAGGGTCAGTCTGGGTATCCGTTGAAGTGGTGTTATCAATTCCGGTCGAGTGCTTACCATCGATTGCGATGGTCGCTGGGTAGCCTGGGCTGGTGCTTGATTGGGTGGCGGTCGCTTTGCGGGCGACATTAACCCCGTTGGCATCGAGCAATTCGATTTCGGATACATTGGCACATTTACCTGCACCTGGGATATCGATTCGGAAGAAACGGCCCTGTGGTGCGGGCGCATTGGGGGTGACACGCGAAACTTCCACGCCGCTTAAGACGAAGTTGCCGTCAGGGTGGCGTCCGGATGCGTCGCCAGCCTTTTTGGGATTACCTGTATGTAGAGTAATCGCGGAGAGATTTTGCGACTTCGGTGCGGGTAGCGTAATTTCGGTGACGGATGTTGGTTCGCGTTTGCCGGTTACAGTGACGAGTCCGTTGGCATCGGTAGCGAACTGCGTGTCTTTCGCGCTGCTGATGGTGCGTGAAGGTTTACTGACCGTCCATTGAATGGGTTTAGGTGTTTGGCTCTTGTTGCTGATGAGTGCCTGGGTTTGGGCAATCAGCTGGGTAATGCGTGCGACCTCTTCAGGCTTCTCGGCGACCTTAATGGTCGGGCTGTCATCGTCTTTATCCGAGTCTTCCGATTGATTAAGGAAGGCGAAGCTCCCGTAGTACTCCTTTGCGCGGATGGGGTCGTACGGGTGCCCGTGACATTGCACGCAGCCCATTTGTACGCCCATGAAAGCAGTCCAAGTTGTATTCACGCGATCGATGACCGCGTAGATACGGTACTCTTCATCAATGGTTCCCCCTTCGTCGTTATTTTTTGTCAGACGGTGGAAGCCTGTCGCGATGAGGTCTTGTTGGCCTTCAGGGAGCATGTCTCCGGCCATTTGACGGACAATAAAGTCGTCCCAGCGCATATCACTATTGAAGGCGGCGATAATCCAATCGCGGTAAGGCCAGATATCGCGCGTGCCGTCGTGTCCGAGTGATTTAGTGTCACCATACCGGCTAAGATCCATCCACATGCTCGCCCAGCGTTCGCCAAAACGTGCCGATGCTAGTAAGCGATCAACCACGCGTTCATAGGCGTTGGCGGATGTGTCGGTTAAGAAGCTGTTGAGTTCCTCAGGTGTCGGCGGAAGTCCCGTGAGGTCTAAGGTGACGCGTCGGAGTAAAGTGGCTTTGTCCGCAGCAACGGCATGCGTTAATTTCTCTGATTCCAGTCGCGCGAGAATGAAGTTATCAATTAGGTTAGTCGGCCAATTCTTTTCCTTAACGGAGGGAGTGGCTGTTGGCTCTGGGGCAAGGAACGCCCAGTGGTCACCCCACTTGGCACCTTGAGTGACCCAACGTGTTAGGATTTCGATTTCTGCCTGACTGAGCGGTGGTTTTTCTTTCGGCATCCGATCGTCGTGATCGGTTGTCACTATACGCCTGATTAACTCGCTGGCCTCGGGCTTGCCAGGGACCACGCAAATTTCCCCCGACTTACCTTTGCCGAGAATATCTTCGGGGTACTGAACGGAGATGCCACCGGCTTGGCGTACACCTCCATGGCACCCCATGCACTTGTTGTTAAGGATGGGGCGGACGTCGCGATTGAAATCAATGGTATCGCTTGAGGCAGCATGCGTGGAGCCGCCAAGTAGTATGCCTAGAAGGCATGCCCAACGAATAGAATGCACCAAAGGGTAAAGCACAGTAATCAGACAATGAAAAGACCCCAAAGTTGCAACATCTTGGGATCTTTTTAAATCGACTGAAATCAGTGATTATTTCGACGTCTCAATCCAGTTCTTCAAGATCTCGAGCTCAGCGGGTGTTAACGCAGGCTTGTCGCTCTTCTTCGGGGGCATAGCTAATTTTTCGCTGCGGTTAGCGGCTGCTAAGAGGTAGACCGAACTTTCTTTGGGCTTACCCCAGGCAATGCCTTCACCGGCATCTTCGCCGCCCTTGGTTAGGCCTGCCAAGCTGTCTGCACGGAAGCGACCTTTAGATTTCTTGGCGTTATGGCAGCCGACGCAGGATTTTTCCATGATCGGGGCAATCGTCTCGTTATAAATTCTTTCACGCTCGCTGACCGGTGCACCTGTCTTGGCAGGTGCTGGTGTGGTCGCAGGTGCCGTACCTTCAGCGAGAGCAAGGGCTGCAAATACGAGGGGGAGGAAGGCGCGGTTCATGATTGGTTGCAGGTATAACACCTAGATGAGTCGTTGGTTTCGAGGCGATTTCAAATTGGCAAGGCGTAAGGTTCGACCGACGAGCGTAAGCGTTCAGGAATAATGGCAACAAGACGGGTACCCGCGTCCAATGTCTTCGACTCGATGACGGTCGCATTTTGATGAATGCGCGCGACCAAGTCATAGCGATCATGAGGGATGAGCAGGGTCATTTCTTTGTCATGCTCTGCGGCAAGTTCATCGAGTCGCGCGGCGAGTTTGTCCAGACCCTCACCCGTCAGTGTACTAATAAGAATAGACCCAGGGTGCTGAGCGAGGGCTTCGGCGCGGTCGAAAGGATCCGTCAAGAGGTCTGCCTTATTAAGTATCGTTAAGACCGGTCGATCGCCGGCACCAATTTCTTTGAGCACCTCCAGTGTCGTGGCTGCATGGCGCTCGCGTTCGGGTGAACCGAGATCCACGACATGCAAAAGTACATCGGCTTGCAGCGATTCCTCGAGTGTCGCTTTAAAGGCTTCGACCAGACGGTGGGGGAGTCTGCGCACAAATCCGACCGTATCGGTTAAGAGTAAGATCCGTCCCGAAGGTAGGCTCAGCCGGCGGGTGGTTGGATCGAGTGTCGCAAACAATTGATTAGCCGCAAAGACGTCGGCGCCGGTCAGGCGATTTAGTAACGAGGATTTGCCAGCATTGGTATAGCCGACGATGGCAAAGGTTGGCAGGGGGACGCGTTGACGTTGTTTGCGTTGCGTGGCGCGTTGACGCACGACCTCTTCGAGTTCACGGCGCACCTTGGCAATTTGGTCGCGGATTTTACGTTGGTCCATCTCGAGCTGCGTTTCGCCCGCGTCACGTTGCGTGGAGCCACCGCCACGTTGACGGTCTAAGTGCGACCACAGTCTCTTCAGTCGTGGTAACTGCTGTTGGAGTTTAGCTAACTCGACTTGCAGCACGGCTTCGCGCGTCTTTGCCCGAGTAACAAAGATATCTAAAATGACTTCTTGTCGGTCGATGACGCTTAAGCCAGGAGCGTCTTTTTCCCAGTTGCGTTGTTGCGCAGGGCTGAGGGCGTCATCGAAAACAATCAGCCCGCAATCGAGACCTTTAGCGAGTGCAGCGATTTCCTCCATCTTGCCTGTGCCCACAAGGTGACGCGGATGATCTTCGCGCAGTTTAACCATGAGTTCGCCCTCAACTTCTACCCCAAGATTGGTGACGAGTTCATTCAGCTCATCCAACAAGCCTCTCGCTTCTTCCGAAGATTGCTCGGGCCGCTGCAACCCGATGAGCAGGGCGCGGTTTAAGCGAGCGCGCACCTTCGGGTCTTGTAGGTCGAGCGGGGCTGGTGGCTTGGGCTTATCCAACGTAATTAGTTTTTTCGTTCTACCAGCGACTGAGCCAATGCTTTCAAAAATTCTACATTAACACCCGTAGCATCTAGATCCACGAGGCAAGCCGCAGTGAGCGTAACTATTTTTTGGCGAGCTGCGTCGACACCAAGAATGCCGTGATAGGTTAACTTACCTTTAGCGGCATCCGCACCCGTGGGTTTTCCGAGGAGTGCAGGGTCGCCATCGAGGTCGAGTAAATCGTCAGCTATTTGGAAGGCTTGGCCGAGCGATTCTCCAGCGGCACGGAAATGTTGGCGAATCTTGGCATCAGCTCCGCCGACGATGGCGCCCATTTCCAAGGAAGCTGCAATCATCGCTGCGGTCTTACCGCGTTGAATAAATTCTAGGCGCTCGATGGAAGCAGCGTCTTGGAGTCCAATCGTATCATCCATCTGGCCACCGACGAGCTTACCAGGTCCTGCGGCTTGCGCTAAGACCGCAGTTAAGTCGCGAGCGATTTCGGGGGTGTGTGCGGCGGTGAGTTGGAAGGCGAGGGCAAGCAATGCGTCGCCAGCGAGTACCGCTGTCGCTTGATCGTAGACTTTATGTACCGTGGGTTTTCCCCGCCGGAGATCGGCGTCGT
This sequence comes from uncultured Opitutia bacterium, assembly GCA_903957465.1. Lineage (GTDB taxonomy): Bacteria > Verrucomicrobiota > Verrucomicrobiia > Opitutales > UBA953 > UBA8828. The sequence continues at coordinate 1,223 of CAJBPJ010000341.1, read as the reverse complement.
CCATGCACGGCAAGTCATCGTGAATGAGTGAATAGGTGTGTACGCATTCGAGTGCGACGGCTGCATGGCGCGCATCTGCACTTGGTTTAATGGATTGTGCAGCGGCCAGACAGAGCACTGGACGGAGGCGCTTGCCGCCGGCATCGAGGGCATGGCGCATCGCTTGGTGTAAGCGTGCGGGGCGTTCGGTTACTGCGGGCGTGAGTGTGCGTATAGCCGCTTCCGACTCAGTAATGAGACGTGCGTGTATTTCGCGATACGCAGGCGTCATAGATTACTCAGCGACTTCGCCTTTGCGGTAAAAGCTGACTGTCTTGCCGACTGAGCCAGCAATCGCACTCGCAGTGAGTTTGGCGAGTTCTTCGGCTTGAATCTCGGTATTCTTACGGTCTGCCGTAAAACGAACTTTCACTAAGTCGGCATTTTTAAATGCGAGTTCCAGTAAACGGGCGATGCTTGGGTTCACGCCTGCTTTCCCAACGAACACTTTGGGTTCGAGGGTTTGCGCAAGGCTGCGCAGGAGTGATTTTTGAGCACCCGTAAGGGTGGGAGAGACGTCTTTCGACATAAGACTCAGCGTGACCTCCGGGGGGTTGTGGGGCGAGTAAATAGGCGTAAACCGCCTAGGTATTCGCTCTCAAGGCTCAGGGCGATGTCGGTGAAGTCCGCAAAGCATCGCCTGTTGGGGTCGAAGCCTTCCCGAGTCCTGCGGGTGTGCCGGTGTAAATTAAATGGCCACCGGCGGCTCCACCTTTTGGGCCGAGTTCGATAGCCCAGTCAGCGGCACGGATGACATCGAGGTGGTGTTCGATCACAATCAGGGTCGCACCTGCATCGCGTAGACGGAAAAGTAAATCGAGAAGCTTGCAGACATCGTCAGCCGCCAGCCCCGTTGTTGGTTCATCTAATATATAGAGGCGTCCGCTGTGTTCGCGACGGGCAAGATCAGTGGCGAGTTTGAGGCGTTGGGCTTCGCCGCCCGAAAGGGTGGGCGCGGCTTGTCCGAGTCGCAGATAGCCTAAGCCAACTTCTTCGAGGGTTCTTAATTTTTCAGCGAGGCGGGGTTGCGCCCGGAAAATTTCGGCAGCTTCGCGCACGGAAAGTGCCAGTGCGTCCGCGATGCTTAATCCTTTGAAGCGCACTTCGAGGGTTTCACGGTTGAAGCGTTTTCCGCCGCAACTTGGACAATCGATAAAGGCTTCACCGAGAAATTGCATGTCGAG
>CAJBPJ010000340.1 GCA_903957465.1 uncultured Opitutia bacterium | reverse complement strand
TGTGGCTGTTCTTGGCCTCGGATTGCATGTTCTTCGGAACATTAATTTCGACCCACTTACTCTATCGTAAGCTTTACCCAACAGGATTTACGGATGCAGAAGGACATGTACGGTTCATACAAAATCTCTTCGACCTCGAGCTAACCTCATTCTCGACCTTCATTCTTTTGATGTCGTCGTTCCTAATGGCACTCGCGGTGTCCGCGATGCACAAGGGTCAGATTGCCTCGTTCCGACGTAACGTTCTTGGTGTGATTGCCTTCGGCCTCATCTTCTTAGGCTGTCAGGTCTATGAGTTCACTCACTTTTATCACAAGGGTTTAACAATTCAAAACAGCGTCTTTGGTTCGACCTTCTATGTGTTGACCGGCACTCACGGAACCCACGTCGCCATTGGTATCCTCTGGTTGATCTTGTTATACTTTTACAGTTTCACCGGAAAGTTGCGCGGACATGTTGGGGCACTCGACGTTGAAATTGCCGGTCTGTACTGGCACTTTGTCGACATTGTTTGGATCATCATCTTTACGGTTGTATACCTTGTCGAATACCTGGGGCCTAATGGCATCTGGGGTCCTGCAGTTACCACTCTCGCTACGTAACCCTTCCCCATGTCTGCACACGCTGAACCTGCGATTGACGCCAATTTCCTCGCCGAGGAAACACGTCGCTACCACCACTTCATCACGTTGGCACTTTGGCTGGCGGTGATTACGGGCGCAGAAATTGTTGTCATCTTCCTGCCGTTGCCGGTCGCACTTATATTGACGCTACTTACAGTGATGTCGGTCGGTAAATTCTTTGCTGTCGTACTTTGGTTTATGCATCTGATTTATGATGCACGGTTACTTTTCTGGCTCTTTATAGCTGGTCTAGGCCTTGCCTGTGCGACATTTACCGCACTGGTTGCACTGTTTTCCTTCGACCGCGTGGATACTGCTTGGTTCTCCTGATTGTCGAGGCAGCTTAACCAAATATCAGTGAGTACTTGAAGTGGCTCAGGATGCACTCACAGTGCCATCTGCACGCACTGAGTGCGCTTGAGTGAAACTCCCGCTACATTGGCACACTGAACCACTCCTCCTGTTGTTTGTGGTGGGTGTGTGTTGGGCGTATGCGATGATTTGCGGACCTTTGCGTGCGCAACTTGCTCCGGGCATGGGCTATCCGCGTGGCTACGCTATTCGATTCTATTTGGGTATTGCCGCAGCCTTTATCGCGGTCGGATCTCCGTTGGATCAACTCGGAGAAGCGTATCTTTTTTCGGCACACATGTTGCAGCACATGCTGCTCATCTATGTCGCTGCTCCGCTTGTTGTAACCGGCCTCCCTCCTGAAATTTTGGATAGCTGGCTTTTACGGCATCAACGCATTTGTCGTACGCTGCGCTTGTTGACGCACCCGTTGGTCGCCGCCGTCGGCTTCAATTTCTGCTTTTCCGTTTGGCACTTTCCAGAGCTATACGAGTGGGCGCTTCGCGATCGAACAGTTCATATCATCGAGCATGCATCGATGTTCTTCCCCGCGCTTTTGCTGGTTTGGCCGCTGGTATCTCGATCCAAAGTTTTGCCTCCTCTCGGCCATGGCACCGCCCTCCTTTACTGCTTCGGGCTAATGGTTGCAGACCTCCCGTTGTGGGCTGTTCTGATTTTTGATAATACGCAGCCGCTGTATGAGACTTACCGACTTGCTCCACGAATTTTCCGTCTGGATGCACTCCAAGACCAAGTTCTTGGGGCCGTCATCATGAAGCTCTTTAACGAGGTCTTCTCGCTTTGGCACATGGCCAGCTCGTTCTTCGGTTGGTATCGCGAAGAGCGATAAGTGGCCATTAGTGCCGTGAAGCGCGCCGGAAGAGTATCACGGCGAGGATGGCCACACAAAGATTCGGCACCCAAATCAAGATTTCTGGATGTACGCTCGGCGATTTCGCCCAAGCAGCCATCGCGGAAAGAACATAAAAGCTTAATGCTACCCCGAGGGCGACGGTTGCATTGATGAAGGTTTCTTGTCGTCCAACGCGTACGGCGAGCGGTATGGCAAGGGCTGAAAGGGTCAGCACAGATAGCGCCGACGCCAGGTGTGCATTGATTTGTTTAAGCGGCTCGAGTTTGGCGATGGCTACTTCTTCGGGTTTGGCATTCGGGGGCAACTGCCAGCCCGTTTCCATTGCTGCCAGTAGTTCGCTGGTCGTTAGCCAGCGCAGCTTGCGTTTACCGACTGACTCTGTGCGCGCTACCGGAAATTTAAAGTCGGCATCCGCCATGGAAATAAAGGTGGATGGTTTGGCGTGTTGATTCTCGCCCACAGGCAGTCGCTCGATGTGAGCGCCCTTTGTCACAATCTTGATGAAATCAGGTTCGCCGTCCGTACCAGGGATGCGCGTGATCTTTGCGGTTGTCGCCTGTGTGCTCTGTGTGAGTCGGCCGGTTTCATCGAGTTGCCAAACCCAGAGATCAGTGAGAACGTCGTCCTCGCGCTTGGATGCACGTAGAACGACCCCTGGGAAGCTTCGACAAAACTCTCCGGGAATGATCACGGAGGCAGGATTGTCCGAAGCGACTCCAGATAGCAGGGCGCGGTAAGTGCTGTTTGCGCGTGGGGCTACCTCGAGGTTAATCCAGCAGCAAGTTAGGGCGAGTACGCCTGATAGAATTAAAGTTGGCGCAGCAATGCGCAGGAGCGATATGCCGCCTGACTTCATTGCGGTTAATTCCTGCTGAGCCCCCATTCGGCCAAAAGCTACCAAGATTCCAGCAAGCATGCCCAGGGGTAGGGCATAAGGGATGACGCCAGGAATAAGCAGCGCGACCAACTCAATAGCCTCTCCCGCGCTGACACGGCCTGCGGCGAATTCGCCGGCGATTTGTCGCACGGCATTGCCAGCAACCATGACGAATACGCATCCCCCTGTAGCCGTAAAAGCTGAAGTGGCGGTTTCTCGTAGTACGAATCGATCAAGAATGCGCACAACGCATCCAACCCATCTATCGTAAACCGCGCGAGCGGAAAGTCTTAGGGCTGTGCGGGGGCGTCTAAGGAGCGCGGAGGGGTGACTCCCCATGCCGACTCAACGGCTTCTTCGCGCACCCACCCAACTTGTCCGCCTGACAGCTCGACTCGAATATGCCCGTTAAGGTGTCGCTGTGTGCGTACGACGTCGCCTTCTCCGAGTGGTGCGAGGTATTCACCCAGTACGGTCGGCGTAAGCTTAAGGGATTCTTCAGTTAAGCGAACAATCGCACGTTCGCGACTTGTCCATGTCCCCCAAGCGCCTGGAATGCTAAGGACTAACAGGGTGAACGCAGACAAAAGCAATTTGTGATGGGTATCTGTCAGTTTTTTTGCACGCAGGCGCGGCCAGGCCCACGTCAGCACCAAAGTCCAGAATGATAGGAGAGTGATTGCCGTCCAGGTGTCTGGGTTTAGCCCGGAAGCGTACTGTTCTTGCCAGGTCGACCGCGGCCTTTCGACGCCTCCCAGTGATGTCGCATGGATGATGCCTGCACGCGCAACTGGATCGGATGCGTCCAGCGAGAGGGCTCGCTCCCAGCACACCATAGCGCGACCCTTTCTCCCTAAACGCCATTCGGCATTACCCATCGCGGACAAGCGTGCAGCAGAGATACCTTCTTCTGCAATAAGCGCAGACCAGTTTTCAAGTGCGGTGGCTGAATCGCCCGCAAGGTAAGCTTCGCGCGCAATCACATCTCGATCTTGAACAGGCGCACCCGAAACAATCCCTGCCAGGAGCATGAGTATTAAGCGCATAGCCGTTCCTCCATTTGTTTTAAGCAACGCTCGATATCGCCATGCAAGTTTAGGGTCTCGGCGGTCATTGCTCCTCCAAAACGCGTACCGTCTGCTCGTCGGAAAATTGCCCGCACGCTCGCAGGGGCCGTTAGTTCAGGTATGGCGCGCAGAATATCTTCGGCGGTGAGTGCGACATCTGTCGCCTCCACGAGTGGTGCGGCACCCGCACGCAGAGCTGTTACGCATGCATGTGCATGCGCATCCGTATCGCCATTGCGCTCTGCTTTACGCGAGAGACGTCGAGCTTTGCGCAAAGCGACAAGGGCCGTGCGACGGCGCAAGATCTCTGGATGGCGATGTAGCCAATCGCGTCGCGCTGACCAAATCAGTGCTCCGGCCAGTAAGCCCAAGAGTCCAAGCTGGGACCAGACCAGCGTAGAGGGTTGAGCGAGTAAATTTGGGCGAGTGCGCGTGCCGCCCGCGGTTGTATCAGGGTTGAGTAATTCGGTTGCCCGCTGGGATGCTTTTTCAGTGGCTCCGATGGTTGCAGCAGGATCGATAGCAACGAGCTCAACTTTTTCGGGTGCCCGCCCGGTTACCGTGACGTCTTGTGGCGCAAACTCGATTCGCTCGTACGTTTTGGTTTCAGGATTAAAGAAGCTCAGCCGAACGCTAGGTGTTTTAAGATTTCCAGGCAGACGCGGTATTAGCGTATAGCTGAAAGTGCGCTGGCTATCTTTACGCATGGCCCGAGGTTTGTCGTTGGCTGGCATCACGTCCCAGAGGTCGCCATGGGGGACTTCGGGGGCGAGAATACGATCAAGGTTCGCGTTGCCGGTGACAGTTACCGAAAGGTTGATGGGCTCGCCGATACCTGGTTTGGAATTGGACAGGCTCACAGGTCCTGCGGTTAAAGAGCCGACTGCACCGTTCCAGTCAGCTGGGCGGTTCTTTTCAGGAACGTGGGCTACCTTGATTTTTCGTGAGAAGCTAAATGGCCTATCCCTATTTAACTGGCCGGCACTCTGGTTCATTTCGACAAACATCATGCCGGAGAGCCGAACATCAATTTCGCCTGCTTGTGTCGGGGTGAGTTCGATGGCAGCAATTTTAGAGTTCTCCGAACTTAAGCTATTCGCTGGGTCGCCGTTGTCTTCTGGATTATTAATGACGGTGCTGCGCGATTTGATCGTTTCAGAGCGCGATTCAATTCCATAAAATCCTGTAATACGCTCGCTGGTGCCGTGTTTAAAATGAATAAGCGCCTGGACAGTTTCACCTACATAGAAGGTGCGCTCGGGCATTTCTAAAACAGCCTTCGCAAAGCCTTGTCGGACGCCGGGTTCATTCGCTTTAACGAAAAAGCGGGTTTCAGGGATTTCGATTTTTCGTACCGAAAACGTCGCCGTGAATCCAGGTATACGGTGTAAGCCAGGAGATTCTGGGGCGACGCCGCTAATGAGTAGAGTGCAGGTGTTTCCGGAGGAAAAGCGTTGGCCGCTAAAACGTAGCGGGATGAATTCAAGAACAGGGAGCTCAGAGGCGATGCGTAAGACCGGCCCTGCAAAGTCGCCTGTAGATGTCACAGTGATTTCCATTCTGAAAGGCTCACCGGGCCCAAGGTTGTCTGGAGTGATTTTAGTCGTGACGGTATCGGCCGCTTGGCTGAGCAAGGGCACGAGCAACCAAAGCCATGTAAAAATCCTACGCATTTCAGTAGTCCTTACCTTTCCGGTCGCCTGGCTTGCCCGCACCGCCTTGCCCGCCTTTGCCGCCGGTCGTCGACATCTTTCGGCCGAATTCATCGCGTAACGACTCAAGAGTGCTGCGGGCTTCTTGATCTGTCATCTTGCCTTCATCGCCTTCATCCGACGGCTGATTGCCGCCTCCTGCTCGAGGTTTTTTGCCCTGTCCGAAGTCATCTTCTTCATCTCCGTCGCCTTCGCCTTCAGGAAGTTTTTCCGGCGGAATGCGCTTGATGAGTTCGGTGATAGCTTTGCGAAGCTCTTCGAGCTTTTTACGTTGGTCGCTCTGTGCTTCTTGTAGGGACTCTGTCTCCCGTCGAAGTTGACGAAGAAGTTCTTCAATGCGGTCTGCATTCGTTTTGGCGTCGGTGTCGGCCGCATTTAATTCCACGGCACCGCGGAAGTCTCCGAGAGAGCGTGTCCAGGTGCTGTTTACAGAGCCGCGCTGGTTGAGCTGTTTTTCCGCCTCGGGGATCGAGGTTTTCTTCATAGTCCTGTAAGTATTGATACCCGAAGACAGTGCAGAAATAGCGGGAACGTAGTCAGGCTCACGTTTTTCAGCTTTTGCTTTATCAAGGTACTTAATCATGTCTTCGATGTCTGAGACATCTGCGTCTGCCGCCTCAACATATGAGCGCGCGATAGAAACATCGGTCACCTCGCCTTTAGTTTTACCGCCCAACATCGCTCGGCCTTTACCAAAGCGCACGTGGCCGAGATTGTGTAATGTGTCCGGGCGTAGCTTGTCTTGATCGCGTGCGAGTGACGCTCGTAGAGCTTCTTCAGAGCCTGAAAGCTCTTTGTCAGCGAGTCGTTGTGTGCCGAGATTATGTAATTCGCGCGCGTTGAGTTCGGAAAATTCCGCCTGGGCGCCATTGTCGGCGGCGAAAGCTGTGGTGAATCCCAAAAGTAAAATAATGCTAGATTTCATGGGGTTCGACGGGTGGAAATGAGTGTCTCCATAACGAGAAGGAGTAGGGCGATGATGACGAATAGATCTTCGCGAGGGATTCCTCGACGGGTTGAGTTTGCTGAGTCTGTGCCTGCTTGAATGGCAAGCCGCAGTGCTTCCATGCCTTCTCCGGCCTGGCCAAGGCGAACGTAGCGTCCACCTGAAGCGGAAGAGACTTTGGTCAACGTCGCTTCGTCGAGTCGGCTAGTGACGGCATTGCCCTCCTCATCACGCAGCGCATCGGGAAGACCCGTTGGGCCGACCACGGTAATTTGTCCGCCCGTGGGAGTGCCCACGCCGACCGTATGAACGACGAGTCCCTTCCGTTTAAGTTTGCCGGCCGCTTCAATGCCACCCGCTTCAAGGTCTTCACCGTCTGTTAAAATAATAACGAGTTTCCGATTTCGATTCGCGGCAAAAGCACCCTCTGCTTCTTCGAGCGCGCGGGCGATATCTGTGCCAGAGACAGGGATCGAACGTGTATCCGTTTCATTGAGCGTGCGGAAGAAAGAGTCATAGTCACGGGTAAGCGGGCACTGCAAGAAAGCCTGTCCTGAGAATGCAACTAGCCCCACGCTGCCCGTACCTTTTCTGCGTACAAAGGAGCTGATTGAACTTTTAGCCCGTTCAAGTCGCGAAGGGCGCACGTCTTTGACCAGCATTGACCGTGACGTATCGAGAACAAAAACTACGTCCTCCGCTTGCGACGTCGCCTGACTGACTTCCACGCCCCAGCGCGGACCTGCCAAGGCGACGCCGATGAGCAAGGCTGCCAGGCAAACCATAACCTCTTTCAGTAGGCGACGGCTTGCGGAATCATTACGGCCAGCGCGAGCCAGCATGCGCTCAGAGATAAACCGGCTCAAAGCACCCAGTCGACGGTGCGCGCCAAACCTGAGTAGGCCAAAGGTAATGACTATGGCAGGTGCGATGAGCCATAGGACCCAGGGGCGGAGGAGATGTGGGTCTGTAAAGTCCATGATTACGGTGAACGTGGGCGAAGCAGCGCCCAGATTATTTCGGCGAGAAGAAAGAGTGCCCCGGCCGCAATCCATAGCGCACGGTGATCTTCGTAACTAACAGACTCACGAATGCGTACCTCTGTGCGCTCTAAGCGATCAATTTCTGAGTATACCCGACGAAGTTGTTCGCGGTCGAGCGCGCGGAAGAATTTTCCACCACCGACTTTCGCCATGGTTTTTAGCATGTCGTAGTTGGCCGGATTAATCGTCTGCATGGGCATGGGGCGGCCGAGTGGATCATGCAAAATCTCGCCTGTCTGTATGTTAAACTGTGGCAATATGGTTGGCTCGTCTTTGCCCAAGCCGATTGTGTGAACGCGTATGCCTAAGGCGGCCGCTAATTCCGCGGAAGGAATTGGCAAAACAGCTTTGCTTTGGTTGTCATCACCGTCGGTGAGCAAGATGATGACTTTGGAGGCGTTTTTCGGGAGCGACTTCATCCGGTCCACGGCCATGGCCATAGCATCGCCAATAGCGGTTCCTGTTTCTCGAATGGCACCAATGTGCATGCGACTCACCCCTTTCTCGATCCAATCTTTGTTAATTGTCAGCGGACTTAATAAGTAGGGCTTCCCGGAGAAGACGACGGCGCCGATACGGTCATCCGGACGACTCTTCACGAAATCATTGATCACTAGTTTGGTGGCCATCCAGCGGGTCACTTCTTCATTCGGCTGGCCCATGTCCAAGGCGTTCATTGACCATGACAGGTCGATAACGAGGAAGACATCGATGCCTTCGGAGTCCCGATCAACTTCCTTGTTTGCTGTGCGCGGCCCCGCGATGGCCACAATGAAGCATGCTGCTGTCAGTAATCGGATAAATGGTCGCAGTCTGCCGACGGCTTCGCGCACGGGCTTGCCGATGCCATCCAGAAGGCTGGAATTTGGAAACAAGAGCGCACCCGCGCGACCTGTTTGTCCGCGCAGCCAAGCCCATAGAGGGAGAAGTGCCAGCAATAAGAGTAGGGCTGGCCGTTCAAATTCAAATCCGAGAGACACTGCGTTCATGGGGCAACCTCTCTCCAGAGGGCTTGGCGTGCTAGCTCAAGTCTCGCAAAAGCTTCCTCAGCTAATCTGGCGACTTCTTCGTGATCGCTTAACTCGCCCGCAAATTTAACGCGGTCAGCTGCTCGCAGAACTCGCAAAATTGGATCAGCACTCGTTGATAAAATCGGCGAGTGGATGATGACCGCGGAAAGTTCTTGGGTGGTTAACCCAGCGGGTGCATCTGCAGAAATGGCTGCGATGTAATTACGTAACGCGCTAGCGGATAATTGACAAAGCTGTACTTGGCCTGCTGCCCTGGCGGCGGACATTTGTTGGCGGAAAGCGAGTGCAGGGTTCGCATGCGTAGCGCGCTTACGACGTAGAAGGTAGATCAGCGTGCCTAAGAGCAGGACACCGACACCTACATACGTCGCAAGCTCCAGCGCGTGTGCTTCTAGCCAGCTGGGTGGCACTTCGGGCTTGGGGCCAAGCAAGGTAAACTCTTCGGTTGTTGGACTACTCATCGGCGTTTACGACGTCGTTCGAAGAACCGTGAAAGTGCTGGCGCAATCGCTGTTGTTTGTTCCAGGCGGGTAGTGTCAACGCCTGCCCGTGTGAGCGACGCCTCAGTTTCCGTGAGACGTTGCTGAGATAGTTGAGCAAACTTCTCCCGCACGCTTGCCGAGGAAGTATTCACTTCTGTGATGACGCCCGTTTCTGCGTCTTCGAGTGCGACTATGCCTGCATCTGGCAAGGTCCGAGTCCGCGCATCGACGAGGTGCATACAGGCGACATCGTGTCGGGCATTGAGTTCACTCAGTGCCGTGACCATGGCTTCTGGGCCTTCGCTGCCTGCTAAGAAGTCAGAGATAACAAAAATCGCAGACCGTCGTTTGACTGCGCGAGCGAGCCGACGGAGAGGTTTTGCAAAGGCGGTCTTTCGAGATTTGGCTGGGTAAAGCAGGATATCGCGGACAATGCGCAAGACGTGACGTCGCCCTTTGCGAGCGGGCACCCAACATTCGGCTGCATCGCTAAAGAGAAGCAGCCCGACTTTATCGCCGGCTTTCAGTGCAGAGACAGCTAAGGTTGCGGCGACTTCCGCTGCGCGTTCGCGGGTAGATTGTTCGCCTGAACCGAAGTCAGCAGACCCCGAGATGTCTACGGCGAGGATCATGGTTAACTCGCGTTCCTCGCGGTGTAGTCGGATAAATGCTCGGCCGGTGCGTGCCGTTACATTCCAGTCGATGGAGCGCACGTCGTCGCCGGGGACGTATTCACGAAGTTCTTCAAAGTCAGTGCCGCGTCCTTTAAAACTAGAAAGATAACCGCCGACCATCGCGTCATTAACGAGCCGTGCCGCCACGAGCTCCACGCGACGGGCGCGGCGGAGTGCGTCTTGTGGACTGGTCGTTAGGGTGGACTCCACGCGAATGCGTTAGCCGAAGATCAAGGGACGCGTACTGTATCGAGTACGCGACGGACAATGGTGTCAGCGTCGACGCCTTCCGCGTCGGCTTCGTAGGTCAAGATGAGCCGGTGACGGAGTACGTCGGGGGCGAGATCCTTCACGTCTTGGGGAATGACATGGTCTCGACCTTGTAAGAATGCCCAAGCTTTTGCTGCGAGGGTCAGATTGATGGTGGCGCGAGGTGAGGCACCGAATTGAACGAGCCCGCGCAAGTCAGGTCCGCCGGGTTCTTGTCCGCGTGTTGCGAGTACCAAGGAAACAATGTAGTCACGAATAGAGTCGGTGACGCGCACGGCATCGACTTGGCGACGTGCCTCAAGGATGTCCTCTAGGCCAATGACAGGCTCGACCTCTAATTTCGGAGCCGTGGTCGCCATTGCATCTAAAATCTTCCGCTCTTCTTCGCGCGAAGGGTAACCAATGTTGAGTTTCAACATGAACCGATCGACTTGAGCTTCCGGGAGAGGGTAGGTGCCTTCTTGGTCGATAGGATTTTGCGTCGCAAGCACAAGGAACGGCGACGGCAGGCGATGGGTCTCGCCGCCGAGTGTCACTTGGCGCTCTTGCATGGCTTCGAGGAGGGCCGACTGAACTTTTGCCGGCGCACGATTAATTTCATCAGCGAGCACGAAGTGGGCAAAGATCGGACCCTTCTTGGCGTGATACTCGCCGTCTTTCGGATTATAGATGAGTGTGCCCACGATATCAGCGGGCAAAAGGTCGGGGGTAAATTGTACGCGCGAGAAGTCAGCTCGGATGGCTTGAGCTAACGTGCGCACGGAAAGCGTCTTGGCTAAGCCAGGTACGCCTTCCAGCAAGACGTGCCCGTTGGCGAGTAGACCAACGAGTAATCGGTCGACGAGGTATTGTTGGCCAACGATGACGCGTGCGACTTGCTCGCGTAGACGAGGGACCCAGGTGGAGGCGGAATGACTCATGATAGGTAAATTATTTGCGTGAAGCGGGGTTACTGGAGAGCGCTTCTAAATAAGAAATCTGTCTGCCGAGCCCTTAACAGGCTTTTCGGGATTTCTGTAACGATGCCTTTATAAACGCCGCAAAGAGAGGGTGGGGCTTATAAGGTGCCGACTTAAATTCAGGGTGATACTGGACCCCGACCATCCAGGGGTGGTCAGCGACTTCGACGATCTCCACAAGCCCGGTTAAAGGATTAGTACCACCAACGCGTAAACCGCTTTGCTCCAAGCGTTTACGATAATCAGGGTTATACTCAAAACGGTGCCGATGGCGCTCGCTAATCTTCGACACACCGTAGGCAGCCGCTGCATGCGATCCGGGGGTTAACTCGCAGTCATAGGCGCCGAGGCGCATGGTCCCGCCCTTGGTGGCAACCGCCTTCTGGGCGTCCATGAGATGGATGACGGGGTCGACGGTTGCTGGATCGAACTCAGTCGAATGGGCAGTTTTTAGGCCGAGCACATTTCGCGCGTATTCAATCACGATAATCTGCATGCCTAAGCAAAGTCCGTAGCACGGAATTTTGCGTTCGCGCGCAAATTTAGCTGCAAGAATTTTTCCTTCAATGCCGCGGTTGCCGAAGCCACCGGGAATGAGAATGCCGTCGAGGCCTTCAAGTGAGGTGACGCCTGATGTCTCTAAGTCTTCCGCATCGATACGAATAACTTCAACCTCTGCTTCGTTTGCGATGCCTCCGTGGACGATGGATTCGTAAACAGATTTATAAGCGTCTTGGAGTTCGATGTACTTTCCAACAACCCCTACGCGGACCTTAGCTTTGGGTTCAAGTAGCCGACGAACTGTTTCGCGCCACGGAGCAAGATCGAGCGGGCCACATTGCAATCCAAGACGGCGCACCAAAAAGTCATCGATGCGTTGTTCGGCAAGCATCAAGGGTAACTCGTAAATGGAATGTGCCACATCGCGACATTCGATGACCGCTTCGGCGGCAACGTTGCAGTAGAGGGAGAGCTTCTGGCGGTTTTCTTCACCGATAGGTCGATCGGTGCGACAGACGAGAATATCAGGCTGGATGCCGATTTCACGGAGTTTAGCGACGGACTGCTGGGATGGCTTCGTCTTTAATTCGCCTGCAGCTTTGATGTAGGGAACGAGGGTGCAGTGGAGGAAGCACACATTCTCGCGTCCGGCATCGTGTTGGAATTGTCGAAGAGCTTCCAAGAAGGGTAAGCCCTCGATGTCGCCGGTCGTTCCGCCAATCTCAGTGATGAGGACATCCACGCCTTCGCCACCTTCGCGGATGCGCCGCTTAATTTCATCTGTGATATGTGGGATGACCTGAACAGTTTTTCCTAAATAATCTCCCCGACGCTCATTTTGAATAACGGTTTCGTAAACCTGCCCAGACGTTAAACTATTTAGACGCGAGAGACGGCCGGAAGTGAATCGTTCGTAATGTCCTAAATCCAAATCGGTCTCTGCTCCGTCATCGAGCACGTAAACTTCGCCGTGCTGGTATGGACTCATGGTGCCAGGATCCACATTCAGATAGGGATCGAATTTTTGAATGCGTACTTTCAGGCCACGACATTCGAGAAGCGCGCCGATGGCACCCGCAGTGAGCCCTTTGCCTAATGAGGAGATGACACCGCCGGTGACAAAGATGTACTTCATGGTAGGTTGGGTGAGTGGCTCAAAAAAAGAAAAGACCGGCGGGTCCGCATGGCGGGTCGCCGGTCTGGACTTTCGCATTGCAAGGAGCCGGAGCCACTTGGCAAGGGTTTGATTTTAGCTTTCCCATTTTGGGCCTGCATCACGCCCTCTTTCTGGGCTTAGCCGTACTGCTAATACCTCCTGTTTAGAGCCAAAACGGGGGTGGGAAAGCCCAAGGCAATCTCCTTGAATAGTCACAGCCCAAAGGTCCATGTCTACCCCCTCCTGCAATTCTGCCCTTTCCTCGATCGGAAAGAAGGCCGTGATGGCCCTCACCGGGCTTGTTTTGGTTGGCTTCATTTTAGGCCATCTTTCTGGGAATCTCTTATTTTTTAAGGGCCCCGAAGTTTTGAATGCGTATGCTCAATGGCTGCATGAAAACGCTGCGTTGATTTGGACGGCACGGATCACGCTCATTGTGAGCGTCATCGCCCATATCGTCGCTGGCATTTCTTTAACGCTCGAGAATCGGGCAGCTCGGGCAGGCGGTCCTGCTGTTGAGCAGACCCGTCGCGCATCTTGGGGTTCGTTGACGATGCCATACACCGGGCTCGTGGTGCTTGGATTTATCGTCTTCCATCTTCTTCATTACACCTTCCAGTCCGTTGCCTTAGGTGGGCAGACGTTCCCATTGGCCAGCAACCCAGCCTTCACCGATGTTCATGCAATGTTGGTGGCTGGTTTTAGTCATTCAGGCGTGTCGGCGTTTTACATTATCTCACTGGCCCTTCTCAGTCTCCATCTTAGCCACGGAGTTAGCAGCACATTCCAAACGCTTGGACTGCGCAATGAGCGCTGGCGAGGCCGCCTGGATGTTTTAGCCGTAGCTTTTGGATGGATTGTCTTTCTCGGTTTCTCCGCCATCCCCGTCTCCGTCCTCGCCGGCTGCATAAAGTAATCCCATGAACCTTGACTCCAAAATACCTTCCGGGCCGCTTTCAGCGAAGTGGGATACGCATAAAGCTAAGTTGCGTTTAGTGAACCCCGCGAACCGTCGCAAATATCACATCATCGTGGTCGGCTCTGGTCTCGCGGGTGCCGCGGCCGCCTCGTCGCTCGGCGAGCAGGGATACGACGTTTCATGTTTCTGTTACCAAGATAGTCCGCGTCGCGCCCACTCCATTGCAGCTCAGGGCGGCATTAACGCGGCGAAGAATTATCAAAACGACGGCGACTCTGTCCGCCGACTTTTCCAAGACACTATCAAGGGTGGTGATTATCGCGCGCGCGAAGCTAACGTCTACCGCCTAGCCCAGCTCTCAACGGCAATCATTGATCAGTGTGTTGCCCAAGGCGTTCCTTTTGCGCGTGAGTACGGCGGTTTACTTGCGAATCGTTCCTTCGGCGGGGCGCAAGTTTCGCGAACATTCTATGCGCGCGGACAGACCGGCCAACAATTGCTGCTGGGCGCTTACTCATCCCTCTCTCGTCAAATTGGTGCGGGCACCGTGAAAATGTATCCGCGCCACGAGATGCTCGATCTCGTGCTTGTTGGCGGCCACGCGAAGGGCATCGTTACCCGCAATCTTGTCACAGGCGAAGTGCGCACGTGGTCGGCCGACTGTGTTGTTCTTTGTACGGGTGGTTACGGTAACGTTTTCTATCTCTCAACGAATGCCCAAGGTTGTAACGTATCGGCGACCTACCGTTCGTATCGCCGCGGAGCACTCTTTGCGAATCCGTGCTATACGCAAATTCACCCGACATGCATTCCCGTTCATGGCGATGATCAGTCGAAGCTGACGTTGATGTCGGAATCGCTGCGCAATGACGGTCGTGTTTGGGTGCCAAAAAATACAGCCGACAGCGGCAAGGACCCTGCGCAGATTGCCGAAGCCGACCGCGATTACTTCCTTGAGCGTAAGTATCCAAGCTACGGAAATCTTGCTCCTCGAGATATTGCTTCGCGTGCTGCCAAGGAAGCCTGCGATGAGGGACGCGGCGTTGGTCCAGAAGTTGGCGGACGTCGCCTGGGAGTCTACTTGGACTTCTCGGCATCCATTCAGCGACTTGGCGAGTCTGTGGTGCGCGAGCGCTACGGTAACTTGTTCGATATGTATGAAAATATTACGGGCGAGAATGCTTACCGTCGTCCGATGCGCATCTATCCTGCCGTTCACTATACGATGGGCGGCCTTTGGGTGGACTATAACCTCCAGTCGAATATCCCAGGTCTTTTTGTCGGCGGTGAAGCCAACTTCTCAGACCACGGCGCCAATCGATTGGGTGCCTCCGCGTTGATGCAAGGTTTGGCTGATGGCTATTTTGTTTTGCCGTACACCGTCGCGGATTACCTCGCGGGTGTTGGCTTGTCGGGACGTCCTTCGGTCGAAGGTGCCGAATACCGCGATGTGCTCGCTCAGGTTAATGATCGCGTTAATCGCCTGCTCAAGAATCACGGCAAACATACAGCGCGTAGTTACCATAAGCAGCTCGGAAAAATTATCTGGGATGAGTGCGGCATGGCTCGCACCCGTGCAGGACTCACCAAGGCAATTTCTGATATCCGTGGCTTGCGCGAAGACTTCTGGAAAAACATTTCTGTGCCTGGCACAGGGCTCGACGTAACCCCTGAGCTCGAACGCGCCGGTCGCGTTGCCGACTTCCTTGAATTCGGAGAATTAATGTGCCGAGACGCCTTGATTCGCGAAGAATCTTGCGGCGGACATTTCCGCACCGAATACCAAGTCGATGGCGAAGCTAAGCGCGACGACGCCCGTTTTGCGCACGTCGCGGCTTGGCAGTGGGCAGGTGAAACCGCTGAACCCATTCGCCATGAAGAGGCCCTTGTTTACGAGGAAGCCCAACTCTCCACCCGCTCTTACAAGTAACCACCATGGTAAAGGACAATAACTCTCACTCCGCTGAGCACGTGCTTAACCTGCGCTTGCGCGTTTGGCGTCAACGTCGTGGGCAACCGGGTGCATTTGAAGAGCATGCGCTTCAAGGCGTTTCCACATCAGCGTCTTTCTTGGAGATGATGGACATGCTCAATGAGAAGCTCGTGCGTGACGGCAAAGAGCCATTCGCATTTGACCACGATTGCCGTGAAGGCATTTGCGGAATGTGTTCCATGACCATCAATGGCATGCCCCATGGACCTTTGCCTGGCGTGACCACCTGTCAGTTGCACATGCGCAATTTCCGCGATGGTGAAACAATCACGGTTGAGCCTTGGCGCGCACGTGCCTTCCCGGTCTTACGGGATTTAATGGTCGACCGATCTGGCTTTGATAAAGTTATTCAGTCGGGCGGATTTATTAGCATCCGGGCGGGCTCTGCTCCTGAAGCGAATGCCACGCCCGTACCCAAGGATGTTTCCGACGCAGCGATGGACGCTGCGGAGTGTATCGGTTGTGGTGCGTGTGTTGCTTCATGCAAAAATGGCTCAGCGATGCTGTTCGTGGGAGCCAAAGTCACCCACTTGAATTTATTACCGCAAGGTCAGCCAGAGCGGGATCGACGCGTGCTCGCCATGGTGCGGACGATGGACGACGCCGGGTTTGGCAACTGTACGAATCAAGGTGAATGCCAAGCGCACTGCCCTAAAGGTATTACCCTGGATGTCATTTCTCACCTAAACCGAGATTACCTCGGTGCGCGCGTTAAGGCCTTCTTTTCTTCGACCGGTAAAGTCCGTCGCGGTGGCGACTGATTTAAGTTAAATCAGTGTGCGCGCGAGGGCAGGGAAGAGCTTCGTGAGCCCGTCGGCCATAATCTCTACGCCCACAGCTGCAAGGACGAGGCCCATAATCCGTGTCAGTACATTGATACCCGTTTCGCCGAGGAAACGAGCGATGCGCCCAGCTCCTTTAAAAGCGGCAAAGGTCACGACGCCTCCAGCGATTCCGTAGCCTACTAAAAGAAGGGTATCGCCAACACCTTTACTTTGTTGGGCGTAAATCACCATCGTCGAGATGGTCGCTGGTCCGGTTAAAAGCGGTATGGCGAGTGGACTCACCGCAACGCTGTCACCGACATCAACGCGTTGAGATGCCGCCGCAACTTCACGTGGGTTACTGTCTGCTGGTTCGGCATTTAACATCTGAATGGCGTTAATCAGCAACAGCATGCCGCCACCAACCTGAAAAGAAGCGATGGAGATACCGAAGAATTCAAGAAGGCGTAAACCTGCGAGTGCACTCAGTGCGATCACTGCAAATACGGTCAGTGAACTCACCCAGATCGTACGTTGGCGCTGAGCTGGATTAAGATTCCGCGTGAAGTGAATAAAAAATGGAATCACTCCAATTGGATTTAAAACTGCAAGTAAGGTGACGAGTTGCTTCAGAGGGTCCACGGCCGAATCGTGGCACGGGTCGCCTACCAGCCAAGAAAAAGGCTGACTTTTTTAGAAACGCAACTTTGTTGCGTTTATGAATCTACCCCTCTGTGCCTTTGCCGCCCTCGCAGTTACTACTGTGAAGGCTGAAACGGGCCACGTCCATTCTGCGGACTGCGTTCATGCTAACGATTGGACAGCCACTGCCGAGTTAGTGGTCTCTGGTTCACTCGGTGCAACAAGTGCCGGTGATGCCTATGAAGATCTTTTGGCCTCTGCTCACACAGACCCAATGCATGAAGGGCCAGCTTTCGGTGGAGCTGAACTCCTCGCTGCCTTCGGTCGACCGTTTTACCAAGGTTACTTAAATATCCGCACCGTTTTCCATGTGCATCGTCACCCTGGAGAATCATCAGAGACAGAGCTCGATGAGTTATGTGCGGAATGGTCACAAGGGTTGTTTCGACTGCAGGCAGGAATTTTCTACGCACCTTTAGGTGGGACGAATCCCATTCATGCACATGCATGGGATTTTGTTAATGCGCCACTCTTCTACGGTCGGTTCCTCGGCGAAAGTGGGCTTCGTAATCCTGGCATCCAGTTAGCCTGGGGTGATTCTAACAAGGGCACGTCTTGGGCTGTAGCAGTGCAGCGTGCGACTGGCGATTCGGCTCACAGTTTTCGCTCTAGCCACGACGATACCGACTTCCTTGGTCGAGT
>CAJBPJ010000339.1 GCA_903957465.1 uncultured Opitutia bacterium | reverse complement strand
TTGGCACACCGAGCTCACAGGGTAGTTGGGCTTGGCGTTTTGAAGGCCATCACCTTGAGGTGCAAGTAACGCTACTGAATGGAGAAATTATCGGATTAACTCCACATTTCATGGGTGCCAACCCAGGCCGTATAAATGAAAACACGGCGAATACGAAACACCAAGGCTTAGAAGTACTCGCAAAGGAGGATAAACTCGGGAGAGACCTCGCAACGTCGCTCAATGGTACACAAATTGCGCTGGGTATTGTCGGCAGGAAAGCGCCAAGTGACATCCTAAGCGGTCAGTCACGTGAAGCCAAAGTATTGCAACCACTTGGAATTACCCTGGCCGACCTCAGCGACGAGCAACAAGCAATCTTTTGGCAAATCGTTGAGGAGTTTGTGCTTAGATTTAAAGGTGAGCTTAGCACCCCAACACTTAAGGCATTACGCGATGTACCCAAAAACAAACTAACGTTTGCTTGGATGGGTGGCCTCAAAGAAGGCGAGGGACATTACTACCGTATTCAAGGACCTGATTTCTTGATTGAACTAGATAATACCCAAAACAATGCGAATCACGTTCACACTGTCTGGCGTGATCTCAAAAATGATTTTGGTAATGACGCCTTGCGACGTCACCTCGCAACTGAGCATTTAACGCGGTAAACGCAACCAGCCTCCCTGCACGAAGGTACAGAGAAGCTGACGAAATGGTGGAGGTGGCGGGAGTCGAACCCGCGTCTTCCGGCCCTTACTACGGGCCCTCTACATGCTTAGCCTCACGATTGATCTCGACCGGATTTGGGCGTGGGCGCCCGTCCGACCTATTCGTCTTCTCACTTACCCCGGAGATGTCGACCAGAGGAGGGGATCGCCTACGTTAACTAGGATGATCTCGGGCCGTAGGTCAGGCTCAAGGTCCTATCGCTGGTATTAGGCAGCGAGTGCGAGCGTATTGCTACGTTCGAACGTGATTGTGTTTTTGGCAGTTATTTTGCCGCCGATGGGATTAAGGAGGGTCATCGACATCCTCCGCATGCCGGCTCGTCCTCTTGGCTGGAATCGAATCCGGAACACCCCCGAAAGACTGTTAGTCATTCAGTCGGTCAGGGCCGACTGGGAAAGAACAACGCTATTATACCACACCCACCTAATCGCCTGCATGGGCTTGCCGAATACCCTAGGTGTGCCATAGCGTGCTGAAGACATGGCTGACCTCGACTCCCTGCGCTCCCTCGCCCTCGCTACTGCTGAGGCGGCAGGCGCCCTGCTCCTTGATGGTGCCTCACGGCGGGTGAATGAGACGACGGATGACGACGTCAAAATGCAGGCCGATATTGACTCTGAAAACCTGGTTCGAGAGCGCCTAAAGATTTCCGGCTTACCCATTATTGGAGAAGAACTCGGGGGCGACCCTGCGCTCTACGATACCGGAAAAGAACTCTACTGGGTCGTCGACCCCCTCGACGGCACTTACAATTACCTCCGCAATCAACCCTGTACCTGTGTCTCGATTGGTCTGATGCGCGGGCAAGAGCCTGTACTTGGAGTTTTACGGGACTTCACAGCCAATAAAACATACCTAGGAGTCCCTGGTGAGGGCAGCTACGTCAACGGACGTCGCATCCAGCCCAAGTGGGCTGTGCGTACCGCCGATGCCTGTCTCATGACCGGTTTTCCAGCCGCTGCAGACAAAGAAGGACCAGCGATGGATGCATTCCTGCGCGAAGCTGCCCGCTATAAAAAAATCCGGATGATTGGGAGTGCTGCGCTGGCTATCGCTTACGTCGCCGAAGGTACTGCGGACACTTACCAAGAGTGCGCCACGAATCTTTGGGACGTTGCTGCAGGTCTCGCCCTTATCAAGGGATCTGGAGGACATTACCGCATGATTCCAACGGGCAAACGACCACTCAACTTCGACGTCTGGGTGTCGGCGCGCGAAGAGTGGACACACTAACTTTTAAAATGCGCTACCCTGCCCTTTTACTACTCACGCTCTCAAGTCTTGCGGCAGCTGAAGACTCAACACCGAGCACA
>CAJBPJ010000338.1 GCA_903957465.1 uncultured Opitutia bacterium | reverse complement strand
TGATGCGTGGTTCCACCATCGACATTCCGATCAGCAATACCTTTACGGCCACCGACGTTGCCCCGTCCATGACCCCCGCTTCGGCTCAGGACAGCACCCCCGGCCTCGTGCAGATCGCTCTTGACCAGTGGAAGGAAGTTCCCTTCTTCATCACTGACAAGCAGCGCATGGAGATCATGGAGAGCGAATCCTTCCTCCCGATGAACGTCTCCGAGACTGTTCGCGCTCTTGCCAACTCCATGGACGGCTATATCCACAGCCAGTATGTGGACGTGTATGGCTACGTGGGCGTCGCCGGTCAGACCCCGTTCAGCACCATTGCTGACGTGGTGAACGCTCGTGCGGCCCTGAACCGTCAGCTTTCCCCCATGGGCAACCGCCGCATGGTCCTGAACCCGGATGCCGAGGCTCAGCTTCTTCAGATTCCTGCTATGTCCGATCTGGAAAAGACCGGCGACCAGGAAGTGAAGATCGAGGGTATGCTTGGCCGCAAGTTCGGCTTCGACTTCTTCCAGTCCACCAACGTTGTGACCCACGTTGCTGGCACCGCCGCAAGCATCACCGTGGCTTCCACCACGGCTCTCGGTGCTACCTCGCTGGATATCCTCGCCTCCGTGGCAGGCACCCTGCGCCGTGGCGACGTGTTCAGCATCGCAGGCAACACCCAGACCTACGTGGTGACTTCGGCCAACGCGACCTACACCAGCACCAAGGCCGCTATTACTATCAGCCCTCCGCTGGTGGCGATTGCGTCTAGCGGCTCTGACGTGTCCAAGCGCGCCTCGCATGTGGTCAACCTTGCCTTCCAGCGCGAAGCCTTCGCCTTCGTGAACCGTCCGCTGGCCGGCGTGGGCTCTGGCCCGGAACTCGGCTCGATCATCTCGCAGATGACCGATCCGGTGTCTGGCCTGACCATGCGTATGGAAGTGACCCGCCACAACAAGCAAGAGCGCTTCGCTGTGGACGTGCTATACGGCGCCAAGGCAGTTCGCCCTGCCCTCGCCGTCCGCGTCGCTGGCTAAAGCCAAGCGGCCTAAAACAAGAAAGCCGGGCAGAAATGCCCGGCTTTTTTTTTGTTGGTAGAGGCGGTGGGACTCGAACCCACAATACCGTTAAGGTCAGCAGATTTTGAGTCTGCCGCGTATGCCAGTTCCGCCACGCCTCCTTAAAGGCACTCGTATCCCGTTTCGGTGGTATAGAACACCCGCTTTATCCCGAAGTCAGCAATGCACTTAGCGCAACCCGCGCAAGGCTTGGCGCTGCCAAAAATAAATTGCTCTCGTTTGGTGCTGAAATATTTGACCCCTACAAACGTAGAGGTCTGCCTTCTTCAAACCTTCTACGTCCATTACGCGCAAGGCATTGTAGATGGCGTTTGTCTCTGCGTGCCAAAAAAGAGATTCAGGGTTTTTGCCAAATTTGGCTTGGAACGGATGCGTCCGCATTTGGTTGGCGCCGAGCGATATGATGTCTTTGCCACGCACGATGGCTGCGGTCATACGTGAGCTTTTAATCGGGGCCACGTCCTCCGCCAACACGCGCAGCGTATTGAAAATACCCTCGTGCATTCTTGTGCCTTTAGTTTTGGTGTAAGCGGCAGGACTCGAACCTGCACCCAGCCTGTTATGAGCAGGCCGCTCTACCTGATTAAGCTACGCTTACCCTTCTTCGTCATCGTCCTCGTCGTCTTCATGCTCGCCGTTTAACACTGCCATCTTGGCCTGTTCAAAAGCGAACACAAGTTCCATGTTGCTGATGCCACCCGCGAAGCACATACCCATGTCGCCATCATTGTCAAAAAAGACAATAGCAGCCTTGGCAACGCCGATTTCAGCAAGGCGCTCTGCCTGCGCCATCAACTGCGACCTAGCGACTTCCTGCTTCTTGCGGGGCATGTGGTATCCTCTCAGCGCGGCTTGTAGCCGCAGTCCCAAAGATATTGGTCAATCTTATCCATCGCGTTCTTGGTGAACGCTTTGGCGTCAGAAAAATCATTCACGAATGACAGGTCAAATTGCATTTTATTCAAGTTGCCTTCGCTTCGCGG
>CAJBPJ010000337.1 GCA_903957465.1 uncultured Opitutia bacterium | reverse complement strand
TTACGCCCACCATGTAGGTAAGCGAGGGGTGCTCCGCGGGAAGCATCGAGCACAGCGCCCGATTCATCGGTGAGAGTGTAGTCGAAAGAGACAATATGGTCCTTGGCGATGCGCATCGTTGTATGGGTAATTGAAAGTGAGAGGACTTTGGTTTCTCGCAAGCGGTAATGACAATCTTCGGCCAAACCGCCGCAAAGGGGATTTATCTAACCGAGAAATTATGAATCTTTTCGGCGCAGATCGCGCATTGGCTCAATGGGCAAAATCTCCCCGGGGAGTGCCTTCGAAGGTTTAACACCCAGCCGGCCAAGCTCTTCCCCTTTTGGACGCACCTTAAGCTCAAAGCTGCCAAAGGCGTCATTCAGACCCTCGACGGCGTTGTTCATATTTTTACGAGCTCCCGCAAGGTGTTCGGCAAAATCAGCCACGCGTTTATAAAGCTCCGTTGCGGTGTCCGCAATTTCTTGAACTTGCGCTGCCTGGGCGTGTTGCTGCCAGGTAAGATTAATTGCACCAAGAAAACCAATAAGCGTCGCAGGGGTGGCAAGCAGGATGCCTTGTTTGCCTGCGTCAATCACGAGGTCATTATCTGCTTCGAGTGCGGTGCTTAAGAGAGATTCCGCTGGTAAGAAAAGAATGACTTTATCAAACGCTACGAGTTCCTGTTCGCGACCGACGACCGTTGGATAGTCTTTTGCGGCGAGCGCCTTGATGGTGGCGCGAAGTTTTTGCGCGTGATCACGCAGCACTTCGGTGCGATTGGTAGAGCTGGGGCTGATGATAGCCGCGTCCAGTTCAGGGACTTTGGAATCGATGATGACACAGCGGTTCCCAGGCAGGCGCACGACCAAGTCAGGACGCTTATCTTCAGACGAGACTTGTTCCGTAAAGTCGCAATGCGGGCTCATCCCGGCAGCTTCAACTACGCGACGTAAGGTTTGCTCGCCCCAGCGGCCACGGTGCGAAGATGACTTGAGGACTGCGGTAAAGTCGCCTGTCTGCGTCGCCAATGTCTCTGTCGCCTTGCTTAAATTCTCCATGCGCTCGCGCACGCCCGCAAGAGCGTCGTCCTGAAGTTTCATACTGCCCTGGAGTGTTGTGCGATAGTCAGCCAAAGTTGTTCTTACTTGTGCGAGTAGCGGTTCCACGCGTGCGGTGACTTCTTTCGTCACGTCGGGCGTCATGGCCCTTAAGATGTCTTGGCTCTGCTTGGCAAAAGAATCACGGAGTGCAGTGAGATCTTCGGATCGGCGCTGATCGACTTTAGCCAACTCAACCTTGTGACGCTCTTCGGCATTCGTGAGTGCTTCGCGTACAGATTTACTTTCGGCAGTCGCTGCGGCTGCGCGTTGCGACGCTTCGGAGTGTGCAGCCCGGGCCGAATCTAAGGCAACTTTCGCTTCATTGAGTTGACGCTGGAGCTCCGTAGTCATCGCCTGAGCGGCGCCGTCGCCTTGGGGTTTACGAATAAACCAAGCGACTGCGAAAGCTAGAGCACCGACCAGAAGTGAGGCGAAGATTTCCACAAGAATATAGAAGTACGGACAACTACTTTAGCAGGCGAGTC
>CAJBPJ010000336.1 GCA_903957465.1 uncultured Opitutia bacterium | reverse complement strand
GAGAGACCTTGCATGGTCTGCGATTTATCCGATTTGACTAAGAGCGGCAGCGCACGGCGTGAAGGATTGGTGGCAATGCGCTTTAATTCGATGCTCAACGCTTCACGGCCTTGGATGATACGACCTTCGATGACATAGGTATTGGCACCACGGGCGGAAACCAATGTGGCGACGGCGCCGACGCGAGCGAGATCAGGCGATTCAGCTTTGGCGATATCCAGTGAACGGGCAGAGACTTTTTGACTGTCGAAGCCGATGTAGATTCCTGGGCAGTAGACGAGCGGTGAGGCGAGTACGGCGGTAAAGCACAGACAAGTCGCTGCGAGAATAAATGAAATCGCACTCAAGCCGCTTTCGGCTGTTTGCACACGCGCAAGAACTCCGAGGGGTGTCTTCATGCTTTCTGTTTACGCTCCGCGGCTTGTTCTTCGGGAAGTTCGTGACGAACAAAGGTGATGAGCGACCAGGCCGCTGTTTCCATTTCGGTGACAATCGCACGCACGCGACCAACGAGGAAGTGGTGTCCGGCGGAGCACAGTGCTGAGACCACGAGTCCAAGGGCACCTGTCGCGAGGGCAATCTGCATACCCTGTAAGAGTCCATCGGCCGAACCATAGAGACTGCCATCACGCAGCGCACTGACGACTTCGAAGCCTGCGACCACCGATCCGGCTAATGCTAAGACGGGGATGATGCGACTGAGGGCGGCGATGGTACCCAGGCGACGTTCCAATACGGGAAGTTCAAGGAGGGCCGCTTCGGTCGCGGCGGAGCGCATGGCTTCTTCACCGGCCGACATCCGCAGGAGCGCAGCTTTGACGACACGGGGGACGGGCCCAGGGGATTCCTCACACGCCGCTAGGGCTTCGGTGGGACGTCCATTGCGCAAGTTATTACGCACGCCTTCAAAGAAGTCGGACGAGCGGACATGTCCGCGGTGGAGAAAGAGGGCACGCTCCAAGAAGAAAACGCCCGCAATCAGCGCGAGGATCAAAACAAGCCACGCAAAGGGACCGCCATCAGTCAGTAGGGAGAAAGAGGTAGAGGGAGGCATTACTTGGTAGGATTGGACGGTGCGCGTTCGAGTTCGGCAAGTTTGCTTTCTGCGAGGGCTTTCCCAGGTAGGCGGGATTCACTGTCAGCGAGCCCTGCATTTAAGTCACGTAAAAGACGATAGGCGGCAATGGCTTCTTTGCGGTCGCCATCGGCTTCGCAGCGTTCGCCTAAGAGTAACAGTGATCGCGAAACCCATGAGCGGCCATTCATACCTAAAGTATCGCGTGAACCACTGAGCAGGTCGGTCGCTTCTCGGGCGAGTAGTTGGCGAACATCGCGGCGCGTTGCATTGGCGTCGGCGACAGATTCACCCGAGGCACGATCGAGTAATGCTTGCGCAAGTTTATGTCGGCTTTCGGCGATGGCGTCGGAATCGCGTGACCATGTTTCGACCACACGCTCGTAGGCGGCCACCGCACGACTGATACGTGCGCGATCGGGTCCACCGTTGGGTGCACGACGAAGGGCAGCTAGTCCCATCAAGCAATCTGCCCGGGCTAGCTCTGCTTGCGCACGTTGTGGGTGCTGGGGGAATTGCCGAGTGAGTTCGTCCATCAAACGTAACGCAGAATCGAAATCGCCGAGGTTACGGAGAATTTCAGCCTCACGGATGGTGACTTGGAAAACTAAAGGGTGTCCGGGATAACGTGTGATAAAAGTCGACAGTAGTCCAACAGCCTCACGAAGTTTACTTTCGCCTTCCGTTGCGGCCAGAATGGCGGCTTGTTCGGCGGCTTCATGCAATCCGAGTGCAGCGAATTCAGCGAGTGCTGGATCGTTCGCATAATCTTTGGCGAGCTCTTCAAAACGTTTCTGCGCTTCAGCGTGACGTCCTTCGGATGCCAGTAAGCGACCCTCGGCAAGGTAGGAGGCGGCACCGGCTGACACTTTACCATAGCGCTCGCGCAGTTGGACGAGTTCACGAATCTCTACGCCACTCTTGGCTTCCGCCGAGGCACGTGCTTTGAGTAACGCAGCATGTGCCCGCAGTTCGGGTGCGGCGGCGAGTAGTTGGGAGCTCGCGTCTTTGGGTAAATTTTGGAGGGTATTGATTACGCTCTCGGCGTAACGCATCGCAGAGGTGCGATCGCCATTGGCGAGGGCGGAGAGGGCGCGGAGCCATTCGAAGCGCAGAGCGAAATCAATTGGTGCAGATTGCGAGACACCGGAAAATCTTCCGAGCATCCGTGCGAAGTCTTCAGGCTTCGCCCGACGCCGTGCATAGTCGGCGATATTCCAAGCGCCCATCAAGATGCGTACACGGGTGATTGTTCCTTTGGCGATACCATCTTCGAGTTGTTTGGCGGCGTTATCGAGCCCGCCTTCTTCTTCGAGCATACAGAGAATCGCTTGGTGAAAGGCACTGTCCCGAATCGTCGTCTCGGTAGCGTCTTTCTGGAGATTTGTGTAGGCACGTGCGGCGACGGCGTAGTCGTGGGCTAAAAAGAGACAGT
>CAJBPJ010000335.1 GCA_903957465.1 uncultured Opitutia bacterium | reverse complement strand
TCGCGACGCCATCCTTGCATCGGAATGACTTGGAGGACGCCACGTTTGCGCGTCGCGTCATCGAGCTCGAGCACGCCTGGTGTCGACACTGCCCAGCGAGCAATTTCGCCAATGGTTAGTCCATGTACATAGGGCATCGGGTAAGCACCTACGTAACTCTTCCATTTTAAATCTAATCCTGGGCCGTCTACTTTTTCTCCGCCCAATGGGTTGGGCCGATCAAGAACAACAACCCGGATGGGCCGCGGAAAACTGAAGCACGCTTCAATCACATACCGCATGCAACTGATGTAGGTGTAAGACCTAGAACCAATGTCTTGAAGATCGACCACCATCACATCGATTCCCTCGAGCATCGCTGCGGTTGGGCGACGTGTCTCGCCATACAGCGAATAAGCGGGCAGCCCGGTGCGCGCGTCGCGCATCGTCGAAACGGATTTTTCGGCGGCGGCTTTTCCGTCAATGCCGTGCTCAGGGCCAAATAGTTTTGTCAGCCGTACACCTGGGGCGGTGGCAAGGATGTCAATTGTCCGTCTTCCGTCAGCACTTACCCCAGCACGATGTGTTAAGAGACCGCAACGCACGCCGCGCAAAGTATCGAAACCGCGCGACGCTAAAACATCGATGCCAAGTTGAACGCCACTCGGGTTTGTCGTGGCAGCGCGTAATCCCGTAGGGAGAAGTGCCGTTGTGGCAAAAAGCGCAGAATGTCGGACAAATTCTCGGCGGTCCATAAGTGGCGTATGGGCCAAAATTAGAACCTCCCGAGCGGGTGAGCGAGGACAGACCGCTTGCCATTCAACTTGCCCGACCGCACGAGACCCCCACCTTAAGGGTATGCGCATTGCTCTGCTTGGTTCTGGACGCGGCTCAAATGCTGAGGCCGTTCTGCGTGCTCAGCAAGCAGGCCAGCTCGGTGCCGCAAAGGTGGTCGGCATTTTTTGCGATATCCCGGGAGCGCGTATCTTGGAGCTTGGTCCGAAGTATGGCGTGCCAGCGACATTACTGGATCCAGGCCCTTTCCGCACAAAATTTTCGCCGGATAGAGAACAGGCTTGGGCGGATGCTCTGAAGGCTGCGGGCACAGATCTTGTTGTGCTTGCCGGACTCATGCGGGTTTTAAAGGCGCCTTTACTCGAGGCCTTCCCCAATCGCATCATCAACCTTCACCCTAGCCTCCTCCCGGCTTTCCCTGGCCTCGATGGTATAGGACAAGCTTGGCGCGCAGGGGCTAAGGAAAGCGGTTGCACTGTTCACTGGGTTAATGCGTCCATTGATAAAGGCGCTCACCTTGGACAAAAAACAGTTACCCGACTCGACGGCGACACAGAGGCCTCCTTTGCCGAAAGGATTCACGCTGCCGAACATCAACTTCTCCCAGAGGTCATCGCTCAACTCAGTCGCTCGAGATTGCCATGATTGAATTACGGCAAGAAATTCCCGTCGAACTTAGCCAGCCACTCGAAGATTGGTTTTGCGAGCTTACCCGATCGCCCTGGATGCTTTACCATGAGGGCCCAGGTAAGCCCCATTATGTGATGGGATATTTTGAGACACAAATTGAAGCCGATGCCGCATGGGAAAATCTGCGTTCCTCCTTTAAGCGGTTACCCTTAAAGTACGGTCAGAACGAACTCGCGGATAGAGACTGGAAAGAGGCCTATAAAGAACATTTGAAACCCTGGAATCACGAGCAACTTCATTGGGTTCCTTCTTGGTTGCGCGGTAAACATACAGTTCCTGCAGATGCCGCGGTTATCTGGTTTGATGCTGGGTTGGCTTTTGGAACCGGCGACCACCCGACCACGCGCCTTTGCGCAATGCGGCTTATGGATCACCTAGCCACACATGCCGCCGTGGACACTTCGGTTACGGATGCGGGTTGTGGGTCAGGCATTCTTGCTCTCTCGGCCGCACGGCTGGGCTGCCAAAAGGTTGATGGCTTTGATCGAGATCCCGAAGCCGTCCGCGTTAGTTTAGATAACCTCCGAGAAAATGGCTTTCCAGAGACGGCCGTTCGTTTTTCCCATATGGGCCTAGAAGAGGGCTTACGGTGGACAGGCCAAGCGGACGTTGTTCTCGCCAATATTATTAGCGATGTCCTGTGCATCTACGGAGATAACCTGTTGGCCTCCGTCAAGCCCGGTGGCGTTCTTGCCCTGAGCGGAATTCTCGCAACAGAACAAGCGGCTGTAAGAATGCACTTCGAAACCAAAGCCAGGATCGCTTGGGGCAACTTACAATCGGACGGAAGAGTCATGGGCGAGTGGTCAGATGTTGCCCTCTTTCGTCCATTAAAAATTTAACGGCTTTTCTATTTACCTTTATGTCTACCGAAATTCCTACCGGCCTCCGCTTGGCACGCATCCTAAGTGTTTTATTTGGACTCTTTCTTATCCTCAACGCTCTACGTGATTTAACCGGTGTTTGGCCGCGCTGGAATCCAACGATCGTCACTTGGCCTATCCTTCTACAGCTCTCCGGTTACTTTTATATTTTGGTCGGCGCTTGCTTGCTGCTTCCATG
The DNA here is from genome assembly GCA_903957465.1 of uncultured Opitutia bacterium. GTDB lineage: Bacteria > Verrucomicrobiota > Verrucomicrobiia > Opitutales > UBA953 > UBA8828. Next base: position 2,862 of record CAJBPJ010000335.1, on the reverse strand, counting down.
GCAGAAACTTATGCAATCGCCCCGATGGGCATGGGCATGGGGATTCCTCACAGCCCTCTGCGTGATGTTTGCTTTTGCCATGATCACAGAAGTGATGGCAAAGAATTACATCGCGCAAGCCGCAGGTCTTAAGGCCAAGCCACCTGTCTTTCAGGCAATTCTGCTTTTTGCCGCGCTCGCGCAATCACCCATTGCCTTTTTCCTGCGTCGTCCCGAGTTGCTCGACTAAATAGTAAACTCAAGGTGCGGCGATGATTTGCCGCCATGGGATAAACCAGGGCCACACGAGTACAATAAATAGAAAAGCGCTCGTGATACCTGCAGGGATCTCTGCATAACGGGCGTTGACGAGCCGTGGCACAACATAGGTCAGCAGCCAAACTGACTTATAAATTACCTGTAAGACGAGCAACCATACAAAGCTGGCTGGCCAGAATATGCCGAGAATAGAACAGGCGAGTATGGCTATCCAAAGTGAGCCAACCAGCGTACGCCATCCGGTGCTTTCCGCGAACGCACCCTGATCTGTAACGGAGGCTTTAAGTAACGTCCCAAAGCAAACCGGAACTAAAATCAATGTATTCGCCCAGAACAAATACTGCACGACTAACATTGCTCAGAGCGTGGCGTGGAGTGCTTCGGCGCGACGTACAGCTTCATCGACCGTTGCAGCCGTCACTGTGATGTGTCCCATCTTGCGCCCAGGCGCAGGTGTGCCTTTTTCGTAGAGATGAAGCTTTGCAGTTGGGTCGGCAAGCGTGCTCGACCAGTTGGGCTGACGGCCCTGACGCCATACATCACCTAAAATATTTACCATCGCTGCTGGAGATAGCACCTTGGTGCTGCCGAGCGGGAGACCACAAACTGCCCGGATGTGTTGCTCAAACTGACTCGTCTCGCAGGCATCAAGGGTATGGTGTCCGCTGTTATGTGGACGGGGGGCGAGTTCATTAACAACGAGTTCGCCTTTGGTAACGAAGAGTTCGACGCCTAGTAAACCAACGACCTGAAGTTTATTGGCTACACTGATGGCTAAGGTCTCTGCACGCTGGGCGATGTCTTCAGAAATCCGTGCCGGACAAATGGAAAGGTGTAGAATGTGATTTCGATGAATGTTTTCGGCGGCACTAAACGCGGCGACTCGACCGTCTTCAGTACGGGCGACGATCACAGAAATTTCTAGGTCAAAAGGCACCCAGCCCTCGAGGACTCCCTGAGGAGATCCAAGCTGCTCCCAAGCGGCACCGAGGTCGACCGAACTATCCTTTATTTTTACCTGTCCCTTGCCGTCATATCCAAAATCTGCGGTTTTAAGAACACAAGGCGTTCCAATCCGCGCAACCGCTTGTTTTAATTCTTCAGCGCTCGATACAACTTCAAATCGCGCACACGGGATTCCGTTCGTTTTTAAAAACTCTTTTTCGCGACGGCGATTCTGACATATCGCTAAAACTTCTGCGGTTGGGTGTACGGGAATTTTTTCTGCAACACGTCTCAATGTTGCGGGAGGAATGTTTTCGAACTCTAAGGTAGCTCGTTGGCAGAGGCCTGCAAAACGCCGAAGGGCCTCTTCATCATCCCATGCTGCCGTGATGTGTGTATCGACGACCGATGCTGCGCACGCAGTTGGCGAAGGATCGAGCGTCACCACACGGTAACCGAGCCGCCGCGCAGCCATGGCGGACATACGACCGAGTTGCCCGCCACCAAGAATGCCTACCGTGGATCCAGGAAGCAAAGGAGTGGCCATCAGCTCAGCGACGCTTGCCCTTGCGACCAGGCACAGGGTTGGCGAGAACCTTACGGGTTTGCTCGGACCGGAATTTATCTAAGCGACTTGCGAGTGCAGCATCGGTGAGTGCTAAAATTGCCGCAGCCCCAAGGGCAGCGTTGGCAGCGCCTGCTCGTCCGATGGCAAAAGTATGAACCGGAATGCCTGCCGGCATTTGTGCAATGGACAACAACGAGTCTAGACCATCGAGCGTCTTTGATTGAACGGGCACGCCGAGTACGGGCAGCGGCGTCATTGCGGCAACCATGCCAGGCAAGTGGGCTGCACCGCCTGCTCCTGCAATGATAACCTTCAGCCCGCGCTTTTTGGCGGCTTCGGCATAGGCTACCAATTTACGCGGCGTGCGGTGGGCCGAGACAACCTCGTGAGTGAAGGGGATACGCAGCTGACGAAGAATTTCCGCAGCGTGCTGCATTGTCTCCCAGTCAGACTGGGATCCCATAATGATACCGACGGGCGTTTGTGCGGCTCGGGCCATGCGAGACATAGCGTGCGTGACGGAGGGAGGCGTGTGAAGCCCGAACCGCTGTTCACTCAATATAGGGGGTGTATTCTGGCACCAATTGCTGAATTCCTAACTTGCAGGAATCACGGTCAGCAAAAGCCAACTCTCTGACGCGGGCGAGGAAGCCCTCCAGCTCATCCCAGGGCAGAGATTTAGAAACAAAGCGGAAGACCCGTGGGTGGGGCGTAGGTGCAAAGGACTCGTCGCGATGTTGTAGCTCTTCGAAAAGTTTTTCGCCGGGGCGTAGCCCAACGACTTTAATCTCAATATCAATATCCGGCTTAAAGCCGCTCAGCTCAATTAACTGACGCGCAACGTCCATAATCTTTAAGGGCTCTCCCATATCTAAAACAAAAATCTCCCCGCCGCTTCCAAGAGCTGCGGATTGCAAAACTAGCCCGACAGCTTCGGGTATAGTCATAAAGTATCGCGGCACGTCTGGGTGCGTGACAGTCACAGGGCCACCCGCTGCAATCTGTTTACGGAAGAGCGGGATAACTGAGCCACTTGATCCTAAGACATTTCCGAACCTGACGGCCATAAAGCGCGTTTTATTACCAGGGCG
>CAJBPJ010000334.1 GCA_903957465.1 uncultured Opitutia bacterium | reverse complement strand
TGATCGCGGCCGACATCGACTTCACGGACGGCACCACAACCGACGAGCAAGGGCAGGGTGCGGTAAACCGTTGCCCGTGAGACAGTGGTATCGATTGCTTTGGCGCGCTGGAGCAAATCATCTGCCGTGTAATGGGATGTGGCGGCCAGCGCCGCTTCGTGAACCGCCATACGCTGACGGGTTCCGCGCAGACCCTGCTGGGCAATATAGGCACGAAAAGCATCCGACCGGTCGGTCTCTTGTTGGCGTTGGAGGGATTTACGCGGCATTGCCTATTGAGACACTAATGATACCGTAAGGGGCGTCAACCCTCCCTTCGCATAGGGCTTCCTGCGTTGACTCTCCCTGCCCCCCTCCCTTCGCTTATGGGCTTACCTCGCTCGCGAGGCCCTTCACTATGTTCCACAATACGGACGACTTACGCATCCGCCACCGGCTCCCCCTGGTGCCCCCTCAGGACGTGCTCAAAGAGCTTCCTGCCAGCGAGCGCGTCACCGAAGTCATTTCTACCTCTCGTAAAGACATTGCGAAAGTCATCCAAGCCCAAGACGACCGCCTCGTTGTCATCGTCGGCCCATGTTCAATCCATGACCCTGAAGCCGCTTACGAGTATGCTGATAAGTTAAAGGCTGAAGCCAAACGTCACGCAGCTGACTTGCTCGTCGTCATGCGCGTCTACTTTGAGAAGCCGCGCACAACGGTTGGTTGGAAAGGTCTGATTAACGATCCCGGTATCGACGGCTCCTTCGCCATCAACCATGGCGTGCGCCTCGCCCGTCGCGTCCTTCTATCCATCGCAGAGCGTGGTTTGCCCACCGCCACCGAATTTTTAGATCCTATCACACCGCAGTACCTCGCTGATTTAGTTTCCTATGGTGCCATCGGTGCGCGCACCACGGAAAGTCAAATTCACCGTGAACTCGCTTCAGGTCTTTCGATGCCTGTTGGCTTCAAGAATGCAACCGACGGCTCTATCCAAGTCGCTGTCGACGCCTGTCTTTCGGCGCGTTCCTCGCACTGGTTCCCCAGCGTCACCAAGGATGGTGTCGTCGCCGTCTTCCAAACCGCCGGTAATCCCGATACCCACGTCATCCTCCGCGGCGGTGCCAGCACCGGCCCCAACTACAGTGCAGAGCATGTTGGCGATGCCATTGCTCGCTTAACGAAAGCCAAACTCGCACCGCGCTTGATCGTCGACTGTTCCCACGGCAACAGTTCCAAGGATCATCGCCGGCAGCCATTGGTGGCCACGGATGTCGCCAACCAAGTTGCAGGCGGATCCACCGGTGTCGCTGGCGTCATGATTGAAAGTCACCTCGCCGAAGGTCGCCAAGATTGGAAAGGCAGCGATGCGTCTTTACGCGGCGTGAGTATCACCGACGCGTGTATTAGCTTTGAGCAAACCGTTCCTGTTCTGGAAACACTCGCAGCTGCCGTACGTGCTCGTCGCGCACTTCCAGTCGCTACCCGCGCATAACATTTATGAATCCCGTACTTAAATTACTCCTCGAAGGAGAATCCCTCGACACTTCCCAAATCGGCAAGATTTTGGGTATGGGTGCGGATGCGGTTGACCGTGAACTCGCTCAACTTCGTAAGGATGGAATCCTCCTAGGCTTCCGTCCGGTCTTAAACCCAGGTTGGGAAGCGGAGCGCAAAGTCCGTGCAGTCATCGAGATCAAAGTCCGCCCCGAAGGCATGGGCGGTTTTGACGGTATTGCCGAACGCATCAGCGGCTTCGAACAAGTCGAAAGCTGTTACTTGATGTCGGGTGGCTACGACCTGCTCGTCGTGGTGACGGCCGATAACCTTTATAAAGTCGCCAGCTTCGTCCACGAACGCTTGGCCCGCATTGATGGCGTCCAAGGCACTTCGACGCACTTCTACCTGCGTGCTTACAAGAAAGACGGCTTCGTCATCGCTGACGATTCTCGCCAGGGCGACAAACCCTCCATCAGCGCTTAACCTAGATTCTGTTTGATGAGTGACGACCGACGATTTGTCGCGCGCCATGTGGCCGCTTTACCCAAATCGGGTATCCGTGACTTTTTCGCCATCGTCTCGCAGATGAAAGATGCCGTTTCGCTCGGCATCGGTGAGCCAGACTTCGTTACCCCATTCCACATTCGCGAAGCTGCGATGGCTGCACTCGAAAAGGGTCGCACATCGTATACCGACAATCGCGGACTCTTAGCTTTGCGTGAAGAGATCAGCCGATACGTCGGGTTGCACTACGGACCTGAGTACCGTCCAGACGATGAAATCCTTGTGACCATTGGCGTCTCCGAGGCACTCGATATCTTGCTCCGCGCCACGCTCAATCCGGGCGACAAAGTTCTCTACCACGAACCGTGCTACGTTTCCTACGCCCCGAGCGTCGCCCTCTGTCACGCGGAGGCCATCCCCGTCCGCACACAGTCCAAAGATGCCTTCGCTCTCGACATCGAAGCCCTCAAGGCCGCTTGGCAGCCGGGTTGCAAGTTACTCATTCTTAACTTCCCCACCAATCCTACCGGTGGCACTGCCGATCGCGCCAAGCTCGAAGCCATTGCCAAGTTCGCTATCGAGAAAGATCTCCTCGTTGCGTCCGACGAAATTTACTCGGAGCTGACCTTTGATGGTTCGCACGTTTCCATCGCTTCGTTGCCTGGTATGCGCGAACGCACCGTGTTCTTACACGGATTCTCCAAGGCCTTTGCGATGACCGGATTCCGTATCGGTTATGCCTGCGGTCCTGCTGCGGTCATCGACGGAATGCTCAAGGTTCACCAATACGCGATCATGTGTGCGCCGATTGCGAGCCAAGAGGCCGCTATCGAAGCGCTGCGTAATGGCCGTGATGCTATGTTGCACATGCGCGACAAATACCGCGAACGCCGCGACTTCATTGTCCGTCGCTTCAACGAACTCGGTTTGCCCTGCCATTTACCACGCGGCGCTTTCTACGCTTTCCCATCCATCCAGTCCACCGGTATGGATTCGATGACCTTTGCCCAGAAGCTTCTCGAAGACCAAAAGGTCGCGATTGTGCCTGGAACTGCTTTCGGTGCAGCTGGTGCCGGCTTTTGCCGTGCCTCGTTCTCGACGAGCTACGAGCGCATCCATGAAGCCTGTGAGCGTATTGCGCGGTTCTTGGACAAGGTTCGCGCGCGTTGAGCCTTGGGCTTGCGCCCTGTCAGTCGCTCGCTGACTCTCCCTTTATGAAGACGACCACAGAAATACCGCGTAGCGTTGCCCTTGTCGGGCGACCCAATGTGGGTAAGAGCCGATTATTTAATCGGTTAGTCGGTCGTCGGATCTCGATTGTGCACGATCAGCCAGGCGTCACCCGCGATTTGTTAACGGCCGAAGTCGACGATGGACGTTTCTTGCTCATGGACACCGGTGGTATCGGTCTCTTTGAAGCACGCCTCACTCCCAAGGTGATCGCCGATGCCGTCGAAGAACAAGTCGACTTTGCCATCAACGCTGCATCCCT
>CAJBPJ010000333.1 GCA_903957465.1 uncultured Opitutia bacterium | reverse complement strand
TGCGGCCGACCCTGCCACTTGCTCAGCCAACCAGGGTGGACATGTGTAAAGCGCCTGCTTGGAAAGTTGATTCATGGCATGGGCGGCGTCGGAGTGTGCAACAGTCATCCATCCGCGTGGTGGTTCACCGGGCTTACCTGCAGGAGCCTTTGCCATGCGCACGGTAACGGTTTCGCCTGAAAACAGCGTAACCTCTACGGTGAAAGGGCGGGCGAGGGCGGCGGTTGCCTCTGCGTCATTCGGGGCAATCGCATCGGTGGCGCGAAGAATGGAGAGTGCGTTCAAAAGTTCTTCGCTAGCTGCAGCAAGTTTTGGCTCAACATTACCCTTAAGAGGTTCGCCTACTTTTTCGCGTGCGAGAGCGATGGTTGCTCCGTCTGTAAAGGTTACTTTAACGCCCTTTACCTCTTCGCGCTTCATTACAAAAATGACGGGGTTAATCCAGTTAGCGGGATCTCCTTCAAGGTAGCCCGTAAAGGTCGTGCGGAGGGCCTCTTTAGCATCGAGAAGGCGAACGGCTCCACCCGAGCCATCTTCCACTGTCCGACCAAACTCTGCGCTCCATGATTTACCGTTCGCTGCTTCAACGCGGATGGAGTTTCCCGCGAAGTTTAGTTTAGCGATCCGCCGAGGGTCCGATGTCAATGTGCCAAGAACCTTCGTGTTGCGCAGTGCTTGCAGAAAAGGTCGAAGACGATTGTCGGTGTCGACCGGTAGGTTAAAGCGTGAAGGTACTACCCAGCCCTTTTCCGTCCGTTCAATCCGGACAGTTTTTTCGTTCGCCGTTACTTCAATTGCGCGCAGGTCCGCTAAGAGTTCGGGTGGAACTAAGTTATAGCTTTGGGCTGCAGGCGGTGGAGTTTCCCGTCCAGTGAAGACGAGCGCCAAGGCAATAGCGCCTAAAGCGAGCGTCGAGAAGAGCAGGGTGCGATTACGCATAGTGGCTTAGACTTGGCGACGACGGCGGAGGAGGGCGTAGATGAGGCCGCCGAGGCCGACAAGTAGCGGGGCTGCCAGCAGGTTGATCCATGCTAAATTACGCCCAAGCGAATCAACTTCCTCACGAGCTGCGCGGCGGATGTCGCGCAAGGTGCGACGCACGGCAGCCTGTTCTTCGCTGAAGCGTTGCGCTTCACGTTCCAGCTCAGGTGTGAGCACGATCCCCTTGGAGAGGTCTCCTCCCGAAGTGCGTGAGAGCTCTGCAATTTTTTCTGCCAACTCAGACAACTTTTGCTCATTACGGTCAATCTCAGTTTGGTAGGTGGCTTGAGCTTGGCGCTGGAGCGCCATGACGCGGTCGAATGGACGTAAGGCTGTGCCTTTTGCGCGGACACTGACGAGGTCTTCACTGCCCGCCAAGGTTTCTAAAGCGCCGATAAAGAAAGCCTGGTTGTCGTTGAGTGGTTCGTAGACCTGTTGCCCGTATGCTGTGCTTCGTCGAATAGAGTAGTAGTCGAGAATGAAGTCGCTATCTGCCATGACGATTAAGCGCCCAGGTTTTTCAGAAACTTTTAAACTCTCAGCTACTGGGCTTTTGTCATTCGCGTCGCGCGGCGCCCCTTCAGGGAAGGCTGTTTTGAAGTTGCCGCTGATGGCGGCGGCAAACGTGCGCTCTTGGCCATCGGCTCGGAACTGTGCAGCCACTCTCTCAAACGGACCTGCATTCGCTACGTTGACGGGTAATACACCTACGCCAAGTCCACGGAACGTAACCAGCGGAACAAATGTTAATCCGGCGGTTGCAGGGCTGACAAGACGCACGCTGCCGGCATCCAGAATGTTGAGCATACGTAAGTTGCTCGTGACAGGATGATCGGGAGCTAAATTTGAACTATCCAGCGCGACGGCCAGTGGATAATTCACTGCCTCGCCTCTCGTCGAAGGCATTTGTAAGGAATGCGCAGCATCTCCCACCATTGTGTCTACGGGTGCTTCGACGCCCCAGCTTCTAAGTAATGCCGGATCGCTTGCTGCGCCCATTGCACTCGCAGGTACCATCATTAATGGCATATTGCCTTGTTGGAATTTCTGGTAACGCGAAAGAGGGTCCATTGCCACAAGCACAGGCCCTCCGTGAAGCAAGAATTGGTCGACAGCGAAAGCGAGTTTTGGGTTTAGGTGGTGCGGGTGAATCATTGCGACCACGACAGTGTCTTTGGGTAACTCGGTTGCCGTATTGCTCACGGTGACGCACTCGAAGCTGCGGCTGAGTTCCGCCATGAGCACGTCGCCCGGTCCTGGCTCTTGACCTTGTCCTTGTGGGAGATCGCTGGACAAAGGCAGCGTTGAAATGAAAGCGAGGCGTGGTTTGCTCAGACGCGTGACTGCAGCAATCAGCTGAGCGATATCATATTCCAAGAAGCGTTCGCGCCGAGGGTCTAGAAAAGGAATCGCGCGAATAGAGTCCGCCTGTTGAGCGGTTAACCCTAAATATGCGGTTCCGTTCGCTGTGCGCGTGCCAGCCAAGCCTTGTCGCTGCGCACGTGATTCATCTTCAGTATCCGGTTGTGGGTCTGTAAGGCGTAGTCGGATGGCGCCATTGGAAGCATCGGCGAACGACCTTAGTAGGCCTTCGGCGCGTCGGGAGTAGGCTTCGAGGTATGGTGAAAGACGCGTATCGCCGTGGCTGGTGAACAGCTCAATGGTAACGGGCTCGCCGACCGTTGCCGCGATGCGACGTGAGCCTGCCGAAAGGCTAAAAATACCGTCTTCGGTTAGGTCAAGACGGGTGGCCATTCGTTCGGCAATCAAGTTGGCAAAAAATGCCGCCGCGATGACGGCGAAGACAGCAAGAAGAGTTTGTGCGCGATTCATTGGCGTGTGCTTTAGCGGCGTTCAATCATGAGAGTGCTTAAGCCGAGACCTGCTAAAGCGACTGAGATGAAGTAAGTGAGTGGTTGTATACCCAGTATACCGAGTGTGAACGGCTCGAGGTTTCTCCAGAGACCAATGCGGGCAACGTTCGAAACATACTGCGTCGGCAAGATGCCACTTAATAAGTTATCAAGCACTCCGTAGCCGACAATTACTAGAATGAAGCAGGCGAGGAAGCCGGTGACAAATGCGATCACTTGGCTGCGCGTTAGTGCCGAGCAGACAGCTGCAATCCCCAGACAGGCGCCCCCGCAGAGCAGTGAGCCGAGGTAGCCGCAAGCGATGGTGCCTAAGTCTGGCTTTCCTAGCCAAGAAACGGTTAGCACCATCGGCAGGGACATGGCGAGTGCGGTGGCCAAGAAAAGCCAGGCAGCTATAAATTTACCGAGCGCAGCTTGCCAAACCGTCACCGGCCATGTGAGTAGTAACTCGAGGGTGCCTTGTCGGCGTTCCTCCGCCCAGAGGCGTGCGCCAGCGGCAGGTGCCAGGAATGCCCATAACCAAGGGTGGTAAATGAAGAACCGATCGAGATTGGCGATACCGGACTCGTAGAAGGATCCGACAAAGAAAGCCAAAGAAACCGCGAAGGCGTTAAAGACTGCGAGGAATACATAGGCGAGCGGAGTTCGGAAGTATCCGAGAAACTCGCGGGCAAGGATGGCACGGAAGGCACGCATGGGATTAAGTCGTAAGGTGACGGAAGATTTCATCCATGCGCTTGCCGGGGAAGCGGGCTAAGAGCGATTTGGGTGTTTCATCGCAGCGAATTTCACCACGAGAAATTAAAATGACACGCGTACAGAGAGCTTCAACTTCTTCCAATAAATGTGTAGATACGATGACGGCTTTGCGTTCAGCCATGCTTGCTAAGATGCGACGGACTTCGTGTTTCTGATTAGGGTCTAAGCCATCCGTTGGTTCATCTAGGATGAGGACTTCGGGATCATGGATGACGGCCTGGGCAAAGCCCACGCGCATGCGATAGCCCTTAGAGAGTGTGTCGACGCTTTGTCCGGCGACATCGCTCAAGCGGCATAATGCTAAAGTTTCCTGTACGCGTGTGGTGACGTCTTTAAGGCCGCGCAACGTTGCCGCAAAATCTAAGAATTCCTTTACGGTCATTTCTCCGTAAGCAGGTGCGCCTTCGGGCGAATAACCCAACCTGCTTTTTGCTTCTACGGGTGACTCGGAAACATCGAAGCCAGCAATCCGGGCAGACCCTTGATCGGGTTGCAGGTAGCCAGCCAACAATTTCATGGTGGTAGATTTACCAGCGCCGTTGGGGCCGAGGAATCCAATAACTTCTCCGCGTTCGACCGAGAGAGATACATTCGATACGGCACGAATCGTGCCGAAAGATTTCGAGAGATTTTTTGCTTCAATCAGTGCCATTGTGAAAATGCGCCTTAACGGACAGGAGGTAGTGACGTTAAGGTAATCTTAGCGGCTTCAAATTTCCGACGGATCTCGGTCAGCAGGCGCTCGTTCTCCGTAGCACAGTCCCAGGCTGCAGCAGGGTAGTACCACCAAAATATACGAATCGTTGGCCCCGCAGATGAGAGGCGCTCGAGGTGAATGCGGGGAGGGTGGGCTGGTTGTGCTCCTCGGTGCCCAGCAAAGATTTGCCGAACAATGACGAGAGCTTCCTCGGTATGTTTTGTATCCGTATCTGCAGAAAGTTCCAAGAGGTGTTGCGTACGAATGTAAGGACGCTCCGTTACATTGGTTAGAGAGCGATTCGCCAGTTCACCATTGGGCACTGTTACAAGTTGTCCGTCTGGTGTACGTACGCGCGTGGAGCGCAGGCCAATAGCTTCGACGACGCCCGTGAGTCCTGCGGCGTCAATCGTATCTCCGAGTTCAAAAGGCTTATCCACCATGAGCATGACGAATCCAAAGAAGTTCTTAATCGTGTCTTGAGCAGCGAAGCCGAAGGCGAGACCGCCCACGCCGACACCCGCGAGAATATTTTGCGCAGCGGTAGAGTTTATAACGGAGATGCACTGAATAAATCCATAGACCACAACAATGGCGCGAAGCACAGTCCCGCTAATAGGGACAAGCACGTCATCCAGTTTGTTTTCGGAGCGGTCCGCAATGACTTGAAAATACGCCTGGGCGACTTTGGTTAATTGAAAGGCAAAGTAGAAAACGGCGTAGACTCGGAAGATTCGGCGAGCGGTATCAAACTGACTCGCCCACGTTGCTTTTTCTAAGGCAGCATGAGCATCGCCGACGACGAACCAGAAGGCGCCTGCTGCGAGGGCAATTGGCATGGTGATGCCGATGGCGGCAATCAGTGCTCCCCCGACCGGATGATTCGGCATGCGCAGTGAAACCCAGTTAAGGATTTTGCGCAAAATCCAGCCGAGGACGAAGGCTAGCAGGATCCAAAAAGGAGGATGCGTCCACGCTGGCAGGAATGAGAGGTCGATGAGTGCGACTTGCATGGGGTCTTTGGGATAACAGGTGGGGGGTGGTTTTCAAGCGTCGCATTCATCCAATCCGCTTGTCCAATCCGCAACTCCCTCTCACGCTCCCCCTTGTGAGTGAAACCGCTACCAAACCTGTCGTCTTAACCTGCGCTCAGCCCACAGGTCGCTTACACCTAGGCAATTATCTAGGCGCCGTCCTGAATTGGGGCGCGATGCAAGATGACCACGAATGCTATTTTGGGATCGTCGACCAGCATGCCATCACCGTCCCTGCGGTACCGGCTGATTTGCGTAACAACACCTACCTGTGCCTTGCTCAGTATATGGCCTGTGGATTGGACCCTGCGAAAAGCCGACTCTTCGTTCAATCGCATGTGATTGGCCACACCGAGTTGGCTTGGGTCCTGGGATGTATCTGCCCACTGGGACAACTTGAGCGCATGACTCAATTTAAGGATAAATCGAGCCGTCAAGAATCTGTCGGTGCGGGTTTATTGACATACCCCGTGCTGATGGCCGCCGACATCCTTCTTTATAACGCTTCGAAAGTTCCGGTTGGAGAAGACCAGAAGCAACACCTCGAGTTAACCCGCGATCTTGCCCAGAAGTTTAACCGTACCTACTCCGAAACATTTATTATCCCCGAGCCTTTTATCGCCCAGACGGGTGCTCGGATTATGTCGCTGCAGAACCCGACATCAAAAATGTCGAAGTCTGACCCGCATGCAGGAGCGACAGTGTTTATTACCGATACACCTGATGAGATTCGCCAAAAAATTGGCTCCGCAGTTACGGACTCTGGCAGCGAAGTGCGCGCGACGGCTGACAAGCCTGGCGTGACGAACCTTTTGCAAATTCTCTCTGCTTGTACGGGTAAGTCTGTGCCTATGCTGGAGGAAAGCTTCGCGGGTAAAGGCTATGGCGATTTTAAACGCGCAGTGACCGATGCGATTGTTGCAACTTTAAGTCCGGTTCGCGAACGCTTCGCTTTATATTCTACCGACCGCACGGAACTCGACAGGGTGTTAAAGCTAGGGGCAGAGGGCGCTCAGAAGACTGCCTATAAGACGCTTTCTAAGGTGTACCGTAAGGTCGGCTTTGTGGAGCGACCTCGCTAAGAATCTTCGATTCCGCCTTGTCCCCGGGCCATTGGGTCGCATCCTGCGTTTGACTAAACCCTTATGAAACAACTCCAACAATTCCTAAAGGAGAAGTGGTTCCTTGTCGCTGCGGACGCCTTAGTTGTCATCGGCGTCCTTAGCCTAGGACTAGATCCTAAAGACGGCTTCCAGGCCTTCTTGGCGGTCATCGCTATTTTAGCGGCCGCCTTAATCGTCCTTGTGCCAGTCCTGCGCGAGGATGCGGGAAAGAAACAGCGTCTTGCTGAACAAGCACGTTTACGTGCAGCCCTTGCCGAAGAGATTGACCGCGTACGTGATGAAGTCCGATCTGCCTCCGACTTGACGACACGTCGTCTTGCGGATGCTGAGCTTTCGGCTAAAAAAGCCGGCGAGGCAGCAGCCGAAGCGGTCGCACGCCGTGCTTCCACAGAGATAGCCGCCTTACGCACAGAGTTGGCCGCGCTAGCCAAGGATTCCGAGTCCGACGAAGAGTTGGCGGGAAAACTTCAATCGATTGCTGATACCGCACGTGCCGCAGCAGCGGATGCGGAAGAAGCGCTTGAGAATTCAGAAAAAGCCAAGACAGCCGCAGCAGATTCCGCGCGCCTTGCTAAAGAAGTTGCCGCACTTCACGCCGCCCTCGCCCAAGCGCAAGCTGATGCGGCCAAGGCTCTCAGCGAAGTCGAGCGTGCGAACGAAGAAATTTCACGTCTGCGCGCAAACCCCTCTAAGGCCTCCGCTCCTGCCGCCAGCATCGCATCCAGCGATGTCGAGCCGGAGGCCGAAAGTCGTGCGGTTGACGATGAGTCGAATGATGATGCAGAAGAAGACGCGCAGACTCCGTCTGCAGACGTCTCACCAGATGTAGCTCAAGATGAGCCTGCGCCAGTCGTGCGCACGATTATTGCGGATGAAGAGGGGGCGACCGGTACGCGCCTTCTGGTTAACTTGATGATGGGCATTGGAAATAAACCATTTGTCCGTGGTACTGGACCTGGTCTTTCCGAAAGCGCCGGACAGCCCATGCAATTTGTAGCGATTGGCCGTTGGCTCTGGGTTTGCCCTGAGGGTCAGACAGCTGCCACGGTTCAGGTATGGAAAAATGATAAAACTGCGGTGGGTGAGCCTGTACACATTCCTGCCGGGGAATCTCGCGAATTAGACGAAGACCATTTCCAGGGTTAAGTATGCGGTTTTGGTTTACGCTGATCGGTGTGTCGCTGGTCGCGGTTAGTGCCGAGGACTCCTTGCCAGTTGTGCCACGTGTTACCGAGCGGGAGTCGAGCCTTGCTGTGGTTGTGGCTGAAAAACACGAAGCCATGCATTATGTTGGCGCTCATGCAGACGCGCTCGAAATTTTTCTACGCAGTGCGGCACGCTTAGGTTTACCGCCCGGACGAAAGCCGCGTATTGAAGTCGCCGATATCCCGAATCTTCCGCCAGTCGCGTGCACAGTTAAAGGCGGACAGGTTTTAGTTGCTGTGCGCATCGGTGATGCCACGCAAGCCCCCTCGCGAGCTTCTGAAGCCGTTGCCCGGTCTTGGTTGGCAGCTGCTTCGCTTGCGGGAAGTCAGCCGACAAATGAGCCTGCGCCATGGGCTCCACCGGCAATCGCCGCCGAAGTGGTTGCGCAACTTCGCCCTGCGATGGTTGATTTTTGGTACCGGCAAGCCACGTTGAATCGACCCGCTGCTTTGACCGAAGTTGTCGCGGGTAAAGCTGACCCTAGAGAATCTTTATTATTTATCCGCGCGTTAAGGCGTAATTTATCGGCGCAAGCTTTTGGGGTCACGCTCGCCGCTGCAGGTCGTGGCGAAGATATCTTACCAACACTTCTTTCTTTCGCTAAAGACCCACAGCTTTGGTGGATAGCTTCGCGCCAGGCGTTACTCGATGCGAGACCACCGTTGGCTTTGGGCATGCGCGAGTCGTTGTCCGAACTTGATGCCTTAGCTCGATTTGTGCACGACCCCGTCGGCTTGGGGGATGTTGTCCTAGATGGCCCTGCTGCTGCGCGTTTAAGAAAACTTCCTGCAGTTCAAGAAGCGATGGCGGCACGCTTGGTGCAGCTGCGCAGAGATATTCTTCGGCAAAACCCTGTGGCACATAATTCTTGGAGGTGTTTAGGATCTTGGATGGAAGCTTTTCCAACCGGCACGGAAAAAGAACTCGATGACCTTTGGCAGGCCTTCGTTTATGAACGTCAAGGAG
>CAJBPJ010000332.1 GCA_903957465.1 uncultured Opitutia bacterium | reverse complement strand
TACCGCGGTGCTGCTGCCGATGCCTTTGCACCCAGTCGAGCTGCACGCTGGAAAGATCCAACAGGTGGGTATATCCATGCGATGCACCAACATCACTGGGGCGGCTACCATTACCGCATCACGGGTAAAGACGCGTCCAACAAAGTAAGTTATGTGGGCGGCTGGCAAAATAACCGTGGTGGACCGATGCACGCCAAAGATCGCATGGTCGAAAACATCTTCGAAGAACTCGATGCACCTGGCGAGTGGTTCCATGACGAAAAAAACAACCTACTCTACTTCATACCACCCGCAGGTCTCGACGTTCATAAAGCCGAGTTTATTGGGGTGCGCCTCGCTAACCTGATTGAGTTGCGTGGTACGTCCACGCAGCCCGTTCACCATATTTCTTTCAAAGGGCTAACCTTCCGCCACGCAGCTCGTACCTTTATGGAAACGCGCGAGCCCTTGTTGCGCTCGGATTGGACATTTTATCGTGGCGCCGCCGTGATGTTCACGGGTGCCGAGGACTGCAAGATTAGTGATAGCGAATTTGATCAGCTCGGCGGCAATGCCCTACTCGTCTCGGGTTACGCACGTAGGATTACGTTCAAAGGACTTCATGTCCATGACGCCGGAGCGAGCGGCATCTCATTTGTGGGTGATGTTTCATCGGTACGTAATCCCCTCCTACACTACGACCAACGCCTCAAGGTATCGCAACTCGACCGCACACCGGGACCCAAATCACCCGACTACCCTTCAGACTGTTTAGTTGAAGACTGTCTCATCGCACGGGTTGGGCAGATTGAAAAACAAGGTGCAGGTGTACAAATTGAAATGGCTGCGCGGATGACACTTCGACACCTAACCATCCACGAAACCTCGCGTGCGGGCATCAATATCGGCGACGGCGGCTGGGGCGGGCATGTCATTGAAGGCTGCGACATCTTTGACACCGTACTGGAAACAAGTGACCACGGTTCATTCAACTCATGGGGGCGTGATCGCTACTGGGGCGCAACGAACCCTGAAGATATAGCGAAAGAGCCGGGCCTGCCCTTCCTCGATGCGATGGAGCCAACCGAGATCCGTTTCTCGCGGTGGCGCTGTGATCACGGATGGGATGTCGATCTCGACGACGGATCTTCCAACTACCGCATCCACCATAACATCTTTTTAAAAGGCGGCCTAAAATTCCGCGAAGGCTACGGTCGGAGCGCCTGGAATAACATCTTTGTGAATTGTGGATTCCATCCCCACGTCTGGTATCCAAACAGCGGCGATATACTTGAGCGCAACATCCTGCTCTCTGCCCACGCCCCCATCGGGATGCCCAAGGTCTGGGGTAAATCCATCGATAAGAATCACTTTGCGAAAGCGGGCGACCTCAACGCCGCCAAAAGCCTTGGAGTTGAAAGTCGCTCTACAGCAGGCGATCCACTTTTTGTGGATGCAGATAATGGCGACTTCCAAGTAAAGCCCGAATCGCCCGCGCTTAAAATGGGTTTTGAAAATTTCCCGACCGACGATTTTGGCGTACGCAAGCCTGCCCTACGGGCCATCGCTCCAACCCCGCGCATTGACCCTGTTTCAGTTTCATCGAATACCACGGCCGGATCTATCCAGACGCCAGCGGCATACTGGCGCGGGCTTACGGTTAAGAATATGGTCGGTGAAGAATACTCTGCCTTCGGCGTCAGCAAGGAAACCCGCGGTGTGGTGCTGTCTGACGCACCCGCAGGCCACCCTCTTTCATTCACATACGGGAAGAGTACACTGGTGCTAGCCGTGAATAATCAGCCTGTGAATGACACCGCTGCTTTCATCCAATCAACGCTCCAACCGGTAAGCACACTGACAATTATTCGCGACCAAAAGCCAGTCACTGTAGATATAAATCTGCTTAAACCTAGTGAGCTTAATTGGGCCAATGACGTCAAAGCTTTGACCCAAAAGCCCGGCGAACTCCCAACACTGAAGGCCAAGTGGACAGCATCACCTGCTCCTGCGAACGGACCTGCCAGCGAACTGGGTGACGGGAAACTCATGAAAGACTATGGGCCTGTCTTTGCGAATAGCGTACGCGGACGTTACCTGGCTGACCTCGGGAAAGTTGTCGCAGTGAATTCGATACGTACCTGGTCTTACGCACAATCCGCATCACGTCTACCCCAACGCCTCACCGTGCTCGGGAGTAAAGCCGATAAAGCTCCGAAAGATATTTCCGACTATACTTATTTAGGCGAAGTCGACACCCGTTCTGAATCTCGCGGATCCTGGCACTTCACCTCGCTCCCGCTCACAGGCAATGCTCGGTGGATTCTTATCCTACCCGAAGCACCGGTGAACGAGACCGAGAATACCGTGTACCAAGAAGTCGAGATTGGTGGCTGAAGGTAAGTTAATCAACGAGCTGATGCAGATAAAACGGCAAAGCCAACTTGCGTCTGTTTAACAGAATCAAGCCGTAAGCCCGCAGACTCTAATAAAGCACTGTAAGCACGTTCAGTTCGCTCCTGTCCGCCTGTCACAGCCATCATATGCAAGTCTAACAGAATGGTATAGGGTTTATCGAATATTTTTTCAGGGAGCAAACGTTCGACGATGTAGATATGCCCTTGGGGTCGCAAAGCCTGGCGACAATGCCCAAGAATCTTCGCGCAAGCCTCATCATCCCAGTCATGGAGAACACTCTTCAGCACAATCGCGTCGGCTGAAAAAGATAGAGGATTAAAGAAATTGCAGGCGGTAAAAGTCGCGCGCTCTAAAAGACCTGCATGGGTAAAGGTCTGATTAGCTTGTTCCAAGACGTGGGCTTGTTCGGCCAATACGCCTTTTAAAGCTGGGCAACGAAGGAGGATGGCTGCCAAAAGCATGCCGTTGCCTCCGCCGACATCCGCAATCACGCCCGTTGCAGGCAAGGAAAGCGCGTCGACGATGTCTTTCATGCCATCAGCCGTGGCACTCCCTATCCAAGTATTAAAAGCCAGATTGAGCCCAGGGTTACCTTCGCGGTGCTCCCAAGTGGTCATTCCGAAAATTTTATCAAACGCCTTTTCACCTGTCTGCACGCTATGTGCTAGTCCATTCCATGCGGGCAAATGGGATTCGACGCTAACAATTAAGTGAGACGCAATACCAGGCGAGAGCATCAATCGACCCATAGCGGTCAGTTCAACACGTCCATCTGTCAACTCACTCACAACACCCATAACAACTAAACCTCGAAGAAATCGTTGCAGCGAGGCCTCATGGAGTTTGAGCGAGGTTGCCAAATCCGTAACCGAGCGTGGCCCCACTGCCATGGATTCAGGCAAACCAAGCTTAACTATGCCATAGAGCAGTGCCGTAC
>CAJBPJ010000331.1 GCA_903957465.1 uncultured Opitutia bacterium | reverse complement strand
CGAGCGATTTCAATCAACACATCAGCGAGGTAATCAAAATCTGCTCGCGTATCGGCCAAAGTTGCCAGGAAGACGACAGTGTCTTGATCGGCCACTCTGCCACCTCTCCATTCAGTCGGACTGAAGTGTCCAGCAAAGGGGGGAAGGGAGGTAAGTCAATGCCAAGAGGCACAGTACCGGGTGCAATCCTGCCTCACTTAGTCGCTACCTTAGCCCAGCTGTCTTTGAGTGTGACTGTGCGGTTGAATACAGGCTTCCCCGGCGTGCTATCCTTGGTGTCAGCACAGAAATAGCCCACACGTTCAAATTGAACACGTGTGCCAGGCTTTGTCTGGAGCAGGGAAGGTTCGACCTTAGCACGGGCCACTTTAAGCGAATTCGGGTTGAGGTGGGTACGCCAGTCTTCGCCGTCGGCGAGCGAGTTGAGATCTTCGAGGGAGAACAGTCGGTCGTAGAGGCGGACTTCGACGTCGCCAGCGTGTGATTCGGAAATCCAATGAATGGTCCCCTTAACTTTACGTCCATCGGGTGGATTTTCACCTCCGCGTGTTGCGGGGTCATAAGTACAACGCACTTCGAGGATATTTCCGGCGGCATCTTTGGTTACGCCGGTACATTTTACGAAGTAGGCCCAGCGCAAGCGCACCTCTTGTCCGGGCGTTAAACGGAAATATTTCTTCGCAGGAACTTCCATGAAGTCATCACGCTCAATGAGCAGGTTGCGAGAGAAGGGGACTTTGCGTGAACCTGCTGCAGGGTCTTCAGGATTATTAATAGCTTCGAGCTCTTCGACTTGGCCTTCGGGATAGTTTTCGATGACGAGGCGAATAGGGTCGAGTACTGCCATGGCGCGTGGAACCGTCTTGTTTAAATCATCACGAATCGCGTGCTCGAGCAGTGCAACATCGGTCAATGAGTTGTGTTTGGTGACACCAATCGTTTCGCAGAACTTACGAATCGATGTTGGGGTCACGCCACGACGACGGAGGCCAGAGACCGTTGGCATCCGTGGGTCATCCCAGCCGCTAACGCGTTTTTCCTGTACGAGTTCGAGGAGGCGACGCTTGGACATCACCGTGTAAGTCAGATTAAGGCGCGCGAACTCGATCTGCCGTGGTTTGGCAGGTGTGTCTAACGTGCGTAATAGCCAGTCGTAGAATGGACGGTGAATTTCGAATTCGAGCGTACAGATCGAATGGGTAATACCTTCGTAAGCGTCTTCCAGCGGATGCGCGTAATCATACATCGGGTAGACGCACCAAGTGTCCCCTGTGTTATGGTGAGACGCCTTACGTATCCGGTAGATGACTGGGTCGCGCATCAACAGATTCGGCGAAGCCATGTCGATTTTGGCACGTAAAACGGCAGACCCTTCGTCCAGTTCGCCTTTTGTCATTTGCGCAAACAGCGCGAGGTTTTCTTCGACGCCACGGTCGCGACTTGGACTTGGTTTTCCAGGATTAACGAGGTCGCCGCGGTATTCACGCATCTGCTCGAGTGTCAGGTGACAGACATAGGCTTTACCCATCTCAATCAAGCGAATCGCATCCGCATGCATGCGTGCGAAATAATCAGATGCTTGGTAGTAATGCGTGCCCCAATCAAACCCTAGCCATTTCACGTCCTCTTGAATGGAGTCGACATACTCAACTTCTTCTTTGGTTGGATTTGTGTCATCCATCCGCAAGTGACAGCGCCCCTTGAATTCAAGTGCTAGGCCAAAGTTAAGACAGATTGATTTAGCATGACCGATGTGAAGGTAGCCGTTGGGCTCGGGGGGGAAGCGTGTCGCAATCGACGCGTGCTTACCGCTCGCAATATCATCGTCGATGATTTGCTGAATAAAGTGACGAGAAGCCTCGGGAGTAGTTTCGGACACGGTTTTTGGAAATAAGAATAAAGCGGGATGCGGGAAGCAGGAAGCGAAGCCGAGTTGGTTTTAGGCGGTGAAGGCGCGGAGGCGGGCAAGGACCTTTTCTTTGCCAAGGGTGCGGAGTACGGCTTGCAAATGGGGTCCGCCACCATGACCCGAGACTGCATACCGGATGGGCGCAAAGTAGGCCGTTGGTTTTTGGGTGTACTCAGTTCCTGCCGCCGCAAATGCAGCATCAATCCCGGCGTCATCCCAAGTAGCTGTGACTAGGTGAGGCAAGACTTCGCTAATCCGAGCCATCGGGTCGCCACCTTTTTTGGTGAGATTAGCTAAAGCGGCAGGATCTTTGGTAAAGTCTTCGCGGAAGAAGAAAGCGACGAATTCGGTTAAGTGTTCGAGGCCGGCAACTTTTTCTTGGACGAGTGCGAGTACAGGGTCGAGTTCGCTGGGTCCCGCTGTGATGCCAGCGGCGGCGAGTCGTGGACGGGCGAGGGCAGCGAACTGTGACGCAGGCATTTCGCGTATAGTTTGTTGATTCACAAAACTCATTTTCCGCTCATCAAAACGTGCGTTGGCCTGGTGGATGTCCCCGAGTTCAAATTGGCTTATAATGTCAGCAATGGGTAAAACTTCGCGTCCGTCTTTCGGTGTCCAGCCGAGTAGGCAGAGGTAGTTGCGGACAGCTTCCGGGAGGAAGCCGCGCTGTTGATATTCCTCGATGAGTGCACCGCGATCGCGCTTAGACATCTTTCCAGGTCCATCCGATTTAAGGATAAGTGGAATATGCGCATACGTCGGCAGCGTAGCGCCGAAGGCTCGGAAGAGTTCGACGTGTTTGGACGTATTGGAGAGGTGGTCTTCGCCGCGAATCACATGGGTGATACCCATTGTGATATCGTCTATCACATTAACGAAATGGAAGACGGGTTCGCCGTTAGCGCGGAAGATAACGAAGTCGCGATCTTCAGCGCGCTCAACGCGTCCGCGCACAAGGTCTTGAATGACAACCGGGGCAGCTTTGACCTTCTCGATGTCCTTTTTCGCAAAATCGTCGAATTCGGTGTGACGTTCGCCTTCGAGACGGAACCACCAGGCACCATCCTTTTCATAGGCCCGCCCTTTGTCTGCAAGTACCTTAAGTTGTGCCCGGTAGAGCTCCGTGCGCTGCGATTGAAAATAAGGTCCACAGGGGCCTTCTTTGCCAGGGCCTTCATCCCAGTCCATTCCCAGCCATTGCATGCCGTCGACGAGTACCTTGAGTGCTTCTTCCGTATTGCGCTCTTTATCGGTGTCTTCGATGCGCAGAATAAATGTACCGCCGGTGTGTCGGGCGTATAGCCAATTAAATAAAGCGGTACGCGCACTGCCGATATGGAAAAAGCCTGTGGGGCTTGGAGCGAATCGTGTGCGGACAGACATGGAAGTGGTGAAAGGTTGAACGCGATGAGCATTCAGGCTCACGGAACAACTAAGGGTTAGGGTGCTTACGGAAGCGAGGAAACACGAAAAACGGGATTTCGCTCCAGGGCCCTTCCCGTCTCATTTTACGGAAGGGGCGGTACGTTGAGCGCGTGCAGGCTGAATCTCCCCTCGGCATCAGGTATAACAATAAACAGGGCTGATTTTTGAGATTGAGCCAGTGCCAACATCGCAGGCCAGTGGGCTTCCGGGACGCTGGCAACGAGCAGTAATGGTTCAGCGTCCTGCTGTGAGGGGTGGGGCTCCTCGATGACAGTTCCTTTATGTTCGATATTGAAGTTGTGCTCCAGCCAACGCCCGAGTTGGCGTGCGAGTGCCCGCATATCTGATTTACCAAGTTCAACTTTACTGCGATCGACCATTGACCACAGGGGGAGG
>CAJBPJ010000330.1 GCA_903957465.1 uncultured Opitutia bacterium | reverse complement strand
TGCACTTGCGCAAGGTTCTGCTTAGAGACGTCAACTGCAGCCGTGGGGCCGAGTTTACGAGCGAGGTCGAGGCGCCAGGGGTTCACATCCGTGATAACAATTTTTCGGGCACCTGCGGCCTTGGCGATGGCAATGGCCATAATGCCAATCGGGCCAGCACCCGTGATGAGTACATCTTCGCCAACGAGATCAAATGAGAGCGCGGTATGGACGGCGTTACCGAGTGGATCGAAAACTGCAGCGACGTCATCTGTAATATCGTCAGGAATAGGTACAATGTTTTCGGCGGGCAGACTGAGGAGCTCAGCGAATGCTCCAGGGCGATTCACGCCGACTCCCTTGGTGTTTGGGCAAAGGTGGCGACGGCCTGCACGGCAATTGCGACATGTTCCGCAGACAATGTGTCCCTCGCCTGAAACGCGTTGGCCAATCTTTAAATGTTTTACGTCTGAGCCAACTTTTTCGATCACACCGAGGTACTCGTGGCCGACTTGCATGCCGACGGGAATGGTCTTCGCTGCCCATTCATCCCACTTCCAGATGTGAACGTCGGTTCCACAAATCGATGTGCGCCGAATACGAATGAGAACGTCGCTCGGACCGATGGTCGGCTCAGCGATGTCCATCAGCCAAAGACCTTCGCGGCCTTCTTTTTTGACGAGTGCCTTCATGGTCGTGAATAAAGGGTTAGGCGCCTCCGCCGAGAAGTCCAGCGCGGTCCCACCCTGCCCTGACAACAGGATCACGGGGGTCGGGTAGCGGATTTCCGTGGCGGTGACGGGTGACGCTCAAGGCCTGCTCGAGATAATAAGGGTGAAACTCGAGGCGCGGGCAGTTGGTTACTGGGCCATTAAAGAGGGGGATGCCGTGCACACGACAGGCCTCGCGCAAGACAGGACCAACCCGACCAACGACCCTCACCCGTGCATGTGGCTGAATCATCTCAGCAAACTCATCCTCAGGCTGTACTTCACAGAAGCCCGCAACTTCAGCGACTCGCTCAATTAAATAAGGTTCATGGCTAGGATCAACACTCACCACCCAGACGTGGCGCATTGCTAAAATTACTTTCAGGGCGCGGTAGCACTCCTCAGAATTTGCTCCAGCAGAAAGACGAAGGTAGGGCGTCGCATCAGGGATCGCCTTATTTAAGGGAAGCCGACGGTAGACATTCGCTTCTGCTTTTAATGCCGACGGGTCCACAGGCTTTTCAAAGTCAGCCAGCGATAAAGCGAAGTGTGCAGTTTCTACGTCTTTCCCATAGACACTTTCGTGAGCTGACAACTCCGACTTCGGAAGGTGCGATGTCAAATCAGCGGTAGGGTCGTTTTCCATTCGACACAACGAGGCGACATAAAGCGGACCGCCTGCTTTAGAACCAGGACCATAAGCCGATCGCTTCCAGCCACCGAAGGGCTGGCGCTGAACGATGGCTCCTGTGATGGGGCGGTTGATATAGGCATTTCCAACCTGCACCTGTGACGTCCATTGGACAATCTCCCGCGGATCAAGCGTATGAATGCCACCCGTCAGACCAAAGTTAGATTGGTTAATAATTGAAATCGCTTCAGCAAGGTCACGCGCGCTGACAATTCCAAGCACGGGTCCGAAACACTCTGCACCAAAGAACCAAGATCCAGGCTTAACACCGAGACGAATACCCGGCGACCAGAGGTTCGGGTTTTGTTTATCCTGCGTCGGCTCAAGCAACCAGCTCTCTCCGGGCTCTAATTGAGTTAAACCACGCAAGAGAGTCGCGTCCGCCTCGCGAATGAGCGGCGGCACGGTTGTCGACAAATCCCATGCAGAGCCAACACGCAATGAGGCGGCGGCATCACGCAATTGTCGGAGGAAGGCAGCGTCTTTACCGAGGTCGCCTGTGAGAACGAGCAATGAACACGCTGAGCATTTCTGCCCCGCATGACCAAAGGCAGATTTAACAATATCCTTAATCGCCAAGTCGGTATCGGCAGCCGGAGTAACAATCAGTGCGTTCTTGCCGCTTGTCTCAGCAAGTAAGTGTAGGTCGGGGCGCCATGACAGGAAGAGTTCAGCGGTCGCGGATGCACCGGTTAAAACCACCGCAGCCACACGCAGGTCAGCAATGAGTTGCTGTCCAATCTGGTTGTCAGGAGCTGGTACAAATTGCACGAGTTCCTTCGGGACGCCTGCTTCCCAGAAAATTTCACAGACAAGTCTTCCGCAGAGGACGGCTTCGGGCGCGGGTTTTAAGATAACGGCATTACCGCCGCGTAAAGCAGCCGCAACACCACCCAAAGGAATAGCGAAGGGGAAATTCCAAGGAGGTGTCACGGTAACCACGCCTAGGGGCGTGTGACGTGCACCGCGCCATGCAGCTTTGTCATCAAAGATGCGGGCGTAGTAAGCCGCAAAGTCGACCGCTTCGGAGAGTTCAGCATCGGCTTCGCCTGCTGTCTTGCCGCCATCGAGCACCATGGCAGCGACAATTTCTCCGCGACGCTTTTCTAAAACTTCAGCCGCCCGACACAGCGCAGCCCTCAGTTCATCGCTCGAAAGCTTACCAACGGCTGCCACGCCAGCAACCAGGGCTCGCTCAACATCTGCACCTGTGGCCACCGCATAGCGGTAAGCGACGACGCCAGGCCGTGACGGATCGTGGCCAATGCCAGTTAATCCATTGTCTGTTTCCGCGCCCGCAACCTGTAATAAGACATCGATCTTCTTGCTAGAAATATCGGCAAGGTGTTTAGCAGCCCACTGACGATTCGCCGGCAAGGTCCAGTCCGTGTCGGCAGCGTTATGGAATGTATTGCCCGTATCGACGGTGCCACTGCGTGCACCATTTCGATTTTGCGTGCGACGTGGGCCCACAGAAACTTTTTCAGCGGCGCTAACGGCGGTTAAGAAAGCTTCGCGTTGGCGCGTCCACGCGGGTGTCCCGGGTTCAAGTGCAAAGAGGTCACGGAGGAAGTTGCCGTCGGATGTGTTTTCGTCGAGACGGCGAATAAGGTAAGCAACGGCTGAGCCAAAATCTTCGCGGGGCACAACGGGTGCATACAAGAGCAGGGAACCGGCTCGGCGGCGTACGGCCTCTGCTTGGTGAGGCGCCATGCCCTCAAGCATTTCAATTTCAACCCGATCGGAAACCCCACGTGCCTCACGTAGCAATAGTGTTAAAGCCACATCAAAGAGATTATGTGAGCCAACGCCCATGCGTACGCGTTTAGTACGCTCGCGGTCACAACCCCAGAACAGCATGCGCTTAAAGTTCGCATCGACTTCCGCTTTCGTTGCGTAGGGTGCCTGCGGCCAATCATGTAACTCGGCTTCAACTTTCTCCATGGCAAGGTTGGCGCCTTTGACGAGACGCACCTTGATAGCGACACCGCCTTGGGCGATGCGTTTTGCGGCCCAGGCATCAATCGTTTGCTGAACTAAATGCGCGTCTGGCAAATATGCTTGGAGAACAATGCCAGCAGGTAACTTAAGGAATTCGGGCTCCTCAAGCGTCCGCATGAAGGCTTCTGCGGTTAACTCAAGGTCGCGGTATTCTTCCATGTCCAAGTTAATAAACTTGGGCGGCGTATGTGCTGCCGCTGCGCGATAGAGGATGCGTAGACGCTCTTGAATGTCTTTCAGTGAACGCTCGTACCCGAGTGAGGAAACTTGTGAGCAAACAGCAGAGACTTTAACGGAAATATAGTCGACGCGCGGATCTGCTAAAAGGGCGAGGTTTGCAGCGAGACGTTGGGCGGCTTCGCCATCGCCAAGAATGGCTTCACCTAAACGGTTAAGGTTTAGTCGGACTCCCTGCGCACCTCGTCGGTCAATATGCTTTCGGAGAGCACGGGGTTCTCCGGGGAGAATAACAGCGGCCGTCTCACCGCGTAAGCGTCGCTCTACTTGTGGCATCACAACCCAAGGTAGTACATGCGCTGCGAGTGCACCTGCGCCGAAAAGTGTCCGGTCGACGACGCCAAGGTATCGGGGCACGCCAAGGTCGCGGACAATCCCTGTGAACTGTCGAGCGGCACCTCTTTGACTACGTGGACGAAAAACTCGGTCGCAAAGAGCGAAAGTTAGGGCCTTGCCGGCTGGATCTTCCATCATCCGAGCGACCCTTGCCATCGAGGCAGCATCATCGGGTCGCAAGTGCTGCTTCGCTTCCGAAAGCAACTCGGCCGCAAGCTTTACGGCTTTATCGGCAAGTTCCGCAGGGGAAATTTCTGCACTCATAGGGTAACTTCCAATGTATCCAAGGAACAGTGGAAGGCGAGGCGAAGGCCTTAATCGGTGAGTCCTGACGACGTACGACCCTTCACTAAACGCTGAACCGCCGCAAAGCGCAGAATTTGTTCCATCTTCGCAATTTCCACAGGGTCGATTTCTTTTTGACCGCGGGCGGCTTCGACAGCTAAACGAGCGCGTTCTTCCGCTTGCTCAATTGCTCGAAGATCAATTTTGGCTTCATCAATCGCCGCTTCCGTAACCACGGAAACTTTATCGGAAACAATGCGTACAAATCCGCTATCAATCGCGAGCCGAGTAACTTTGCCACCTAAGGTGACAACGACTTCGCCAGCGGCAATCACTGCCGTCAAAGGGATGTGTCCAGGCAGAACACCAATGCTCCCCATGTCCGTCGGCAAATTCACACAGTCCGCAGTGCCTTGGTAAGCACGACGGTCGGGTGTGACGATTTCGAGGGAGAGGGGCATCTACTTACTTGGTAGCCGTTTTGGCTTTTTCAGAAGCAGCAATCACTTCGTCGATTCCGCCCTTCATGTAGAAGTCGTTTTCGTTTACGTGGTCGAGCTCACCAGCGATAATCATTTCGAAGCCGCGGATAGTGTCTTCAAGCGACACATACTTCCCAGGGGCGCCCGTGAAGATTTCAGCGACGTGGAATGGCTGGGAGAGGAACTTCTGCACTTTGCGCGCGCGGAAGACGACCAACTTGTCCTCAAGGGAAAGCTCATCGAGTCCCAAGATGGCGATGATGTCCTGCAAGTCTTTGTAACGCTGAAGGAGGCCTTGGACGCCGCGGGCAACGCGGAAGTGGCGCTCTCCAACAACTTCTGGAGCAAGGGCCGTGGATGTTGATGCCAAAGGATCCACCGCAGGGTAAATGCCAAGCTCGGCAATACGACGCTCGAGAACGACGGTTGAGTCTAAGTGAGCGAAGGTGTTCGCAGGCGCAGGGTCGGTTAAGTCGTCGGCAGGAACGTACACCGCTTGGAAGGACGTGATGGAGCCCTTCTTGGTCGAGGTGATGCGCTCTTGGAGATTACCCATTTCTGATGCGAGGGTTGGCTGATAACCCACGGCTGAAGGGGAACGACCGAGAAGCGCCGAAACTTCGGAACCGGCTTGCGAGAAGCGGAAGACATTGTCGACGAAGAGCAAGACGTCGCGGTTTTGTTCATCACGGAAGAACTCGGCCATCGCGAGAGCGGAAAGCGCTACACGCATACGGGCACCAGGTGGCTCATTCATTTGACCGTACACGAGAGCCACTTTGGATTTCGAAAGATCCTTTTGGTCGATAACGCCAGCCTCGGACATTTCGTGATAAAGGTCATTACCTTCACGTGAACGCTCGCCGACACCTGCGAAGACAGAGAAGCCGCCCTGCTTCATCGCGATGTTATTAATGAGCTCCATGATGACGACGGTCTTACCGACGCCAGCGCCACCGAAGGCGCCGACTTTACCGCCCTTCACGAAGGGACAGATGAGGTCGATGACCTTGATGCCTGTTCCGAGAAGCTCGGCCGAAGTGGCTTGCTCGGTGAGTGGTGGGGGTAAGCGGTGAATCGGGTAACGCTTCTCAGCGTTCACAGGACCACGCTCGTCAACGGCGTCGCCGGTGACGTTAAAGATGCGGCCAAGAACGGCATTACCAACAGGGACAGTGATCGGTGATCCGGTATCGAGCGCAGGGGTGCCGCGCACGAGGCCCTCGGTCGTAGTCATCGCGACCGCGCGTACGAGGCCGTTACCTAAGTGCTGTTGCACTTCGAGGATCAGGCGCGTGGGCTTTCCCTCAACTTTGTAGTCGATCTGAATAGCATTATAAATCTCCGGAACCTTGTCGGAGGGGAATTGGACGTCGACGACTGCGCCGAGGACTTGAGTGATTGTGCCGGTGGTGCTCATGTTTTAAAAATGTAGGTAGGTTTGGGTGATGAAATTAAGATTGGGCGGACGCGCCTGCAGTGAGTTCGAGAATTTCCTGGGTGATCGCAGCTTGGCGGGCCTTGTTGTACTCGAGGGAGAGTGCCGCCGCGATTTTCTTGGAGTTATCAGTGGCAGCTTTCATCGCCACCATGCGCGAACTGTGTTCCGAAGCCTTCGACTCGAGTACGGCTTGGTGCACAGCTTGTTTAAAGAAGAGGCCTGGGAGTTCGTTTAAGATGTGCGATACGGACGGTTCAAAAATCATGTCTCGTTCGTCGCTTTCAATTTTCGGCTCTGGTAAACCAAGCTTTTCTCTCAACTCACGTGCCTGTTGCACCAGACCATCCGCGGGCAAGAGGCGCTGAACGCGCGGAGACTGTACCAAGGTGTTCTTGAAGTAGGCATAGAGCACTTCCACGGTGTCTACTTTGCCATCGAGAAACGCCTTGATCAGGAATTCGGCAGCTGGACGGACTTCGCTGAAGTTAGCTCGGTCGGAAACAGGGAAGTCAGCAAGCAGGGTGCGCCCAGCCCGGGCGAGCGCCTGCTTACCTTTGCGACCGATGGTCACAAAGGCTGCGCCCTGAATTTCGAAAGCGACGCGCGTCAGATTGCTATTGAGCGCACCGCACATGCCTTTGTCAGGTGTAACTAAAAGGATACCACGCGTCTTAACTTCGCGCTTCTTTAAGAGAGGATGTGAAAATTCTCCGACCTTGCTCAGC
The DNA here is from genome assembly GCA_903957465.1 of uncultured Opitutia bacterium. Lineage (GTDB taxonomy): Bacteria > Verrucomicrobiota > Verrucomicrobiia > Opitutales > UBA953 > UBA8828. The sequence goes on along the minus strand of CAJBPJ010000330.1, from coordinate 501 downwards.
GCGGTATCAAGAATTTCGCCGAGCAACTCCGCGTAGTCACGACTGGCCTTCGCAGCGTCTTGGGCACGCTTCATCTTCGAGGACGCGACGAGCTGCATGGCACGGGTAATTTGACCGGTGCTCTTAACCGATTTGATTCGGTTGCGGATCTCGCGAAGTCCTTTAGGCATAACGTGCGTTCAGAAGGAGTGTGGCTTAGCCCTTGAATCCACGGCGCCAGGTTTCGCAGGCGCTCTTCAGCTCTGCAGCACCCGCGTCATCAATCTTCTCGCCTTGGCGAATTTTCGCAAGGACGCCGATTTTTGTGGATTCAAAGTGTGCCTGCAGTGACTGAGCAGCTGCTTGGACAGACTTAACGGCAACATCATTGAAGAAGCCATTTTGCATCGCCCAAATTAACGCGCACTGAATCTCGGCAGACTTTGGTGCCGTGGGAGGCTGCTTGAAGAGCTCCACGAAGCGGTCGCCCTTATCAAGGATGCCTTTAGTTTGCGCATCAAG
>CAJBPJ010000329.1 GCA_903957465.1 uncultured Opitutia bacterium | reverse complement strand
GCCGCGAGAACCTCGTCAGCATCGGCCTGAGCTAAAGCAGAGAAGTTAGGCCACCGTTGAACCCAGCGATTAAAATACGGCAAGACCGTCGCGACCTGAGTCTGCTGCAGCATCAACTCGGAAACAACTGTACGGTAAGGGGATGTCGTAGTGCGCCAAGGTAGGTCGCGCTGGTGCTTCTGGTACCATGTTAACAATGCCTTACGGAGCTTAGGGGCTCTCGTAATCAGCAATTGTTCTGCAGAAGTCATTCGATGAGGCTGGATTTAGCGGCTCAGAAGCATAGACCTTGTAGACGATGGCACCGAAGGCAAAGAACGATTCAGGGGAACCGAAAAAACCGGCTCTCTACACGGTTAAACTAGCCCCCGTTCAAGCGGAGAAGCTCCGGGCCATCTTAATCGCAAAGAAGTGGGTGTCTTTCCCCGTTGAACACAGCGCGTTTGCTTACAAAGGCCCTGGCGTGAACGTCGTCCATTACACCTCAGGTAAATGCGTCGTCTCTGGTAAAGGTACCGAGGATTTTGTGAAATTCACCCTTGAAGGCGAAGTAACTGGCGAAGCCAAAATGGGGTATGATGCCGAACTTAACCCAGAATGGTTTGAAGAACACCTTGGTCTCGATGAATCCGGCAAAGGTGATGTCTTTGGGCCAGTAATTTCGGCATGTGTCATTGGCGACGCACAAATGGTGAAGATGTGGCGCGAAGCAGGTGTACAAGATTCCAAAAAATTAAATGACGTAAAAATTGCCGCTCTCGATCGTGCGATTCGTGAGACCCCAGGTGTGGTGGTAAAAACTACCTACATGCGCATGGCTAAATACAATGAACTGCATAGCCGATTTGGAAAAAACCTGAACCGCTTACTCGGATGGATGCATGCAACATCGGCCACCGAAGCACTCCAGCAATACGAGCTCGCCCACGGAAAAAAACCTGCCTGGGGATTACTCGACCAGTTTACCGAAGAGCCTTTGGTTCAAAACGAACTCACCCGCAAAGGTATCGTCTTTGATTTGCGAATGCGTACTAAAGCAGAATCAGATCCCGTGGTAGCCGCAGCTTCGATTGTCGCACGTGCAGCTTTTGTCAGGGAAATTGAACGTCTAGCGGCTGACGGAGGCGTTCCGCTCCCCAAGGGTGCGGGCATGAAACAGCATAAAGAGGCGATGGAAGAACTCGTGGGGCGCCATGGCCCTGCGGGATTGATTAATTTTGCGAAGCTACACTTCCGGGAAACCTACGAACCTCGCGGATTAGAAGTGCCTGAAAAGAAGGCCTTCAAGCCGAAGAAGAAGGGCTAATGGCATCGCTCACCCAGTTCGATCGACGTCGCGGCGCCGACCGACCGGGCATTGCAGGCGTCGATGAAGCTGGTCGCGGGGCGCTTGCAGGGCCTGTTGTTGCTGCATCTGTATGGCTCGACGGCGGTTTTTACGGAGACGCTAGCTGTCTCCGTCGCGTACGTGGCGCCAATGACTCCAAGATCTTAAACGCAAGTGAGCGCGATGATTTACGCGCACGCATTGAATCGCTGCGCGCTGAAGGAAAGTTGCGGGTTGCTTGGGCAGCGTGCACTGTAATGGAGATTGCTACCCTCAATATCCTTGGCGCCACCCGGGCAGCTATGGCGCGTTGCTTAGCTGAATTTGATATCGCCGCGCGACCAAGCCAACCTTTTGCAATGGCGGGAACCGATAGTGAACTATTTGGATTTGATGCACAGAAGTCGGTGCTCGTGCTTGTCGACGGCCTACCACTTCGTCCATTTGTCTGGGCACATGAAGCCATTAAGCAAGGTGACGGGAAGTCGCTGGCTATCGCACTGGCCTCGATTGTCGCAAAGGTCGAACGAGACCGCCTCATGGTGGAGTTGGATGCGAAATATCCAGCTTATGGATTTGCAGTCCACAAAGGGTATGCGGTGCCACAACACGTCGAAGCAATCAAAGCACACGGACCTTGCCCTGAACACCGTGAGTTGTTTTTACGTAAGATACTTGCCGGCGAAACTATGCCATCCGACGAGCAGTCTGAGTTCGAGTTCTGAGTACTGTTAAAACTTTCCCGCTTCCTGCTTGCTCCTTTTCACTCTGCTTAAGTGCGATAACACTTAAGCAGCTGCATCGACCAATAACCACGCCCAGGTAGCCCGAACGCTGCCGTCTGGATTTCCATACAGTCGTGCGTAATCGCGAAGGAGTGCCCGCAACGTACCTGCATTAAAATGCGGATCACCGGTGACACCCGAGTGATGCAACGTACGCAGAAAATCAACCGCTGAAGGATAAATCTCTGGATGCTCGAGTACAGCGCTGCCACGAACCTTAAAGCCCGCCCGACGGATCATGGCGATCCACATTGCCTCGTCACGCCAGTGAATCGGTCCCTCTCCCGCCAAGGCACGTAATTCACAAAAGCCAGGTTCGCACGGCACTCCTAACAACAACCTGCCTCCATGATGGATAGATGCGTGCCATCGGCGCAGCACATTGCCTGGATCGGGTGCCCACTGAAGCATTCCATTGGATGCTAAATTATGGCACGGAAAGATTTCCCCAAAGCCGTCGTGCACCGTCCATGTAGCCGACGGGGCAGATAACTTACCAATCTCAACCATGGCCGGGGATCCGTCTGAAGCGTCAACCACCGCACCTTGCGCTAATAAGGCACGCGTCAAGAAACCCGTACCTGCACCCAACTCTGTGACGCGTTCGCCCGATTCAAAAGGCGCAAAAGCCGCCAAGGCTTCCGCAAAGCGTCGCTGGGGAGTTGCATGCGCTTCATAGGTAGAGGCCTTAGCATTAAAGCGCATGACCGTCCTCCTTTACTAGAAACTCAGAAAGCCTATGACTGGCACCTTCGACGCACGCACACCCTTTAATGGCATCCACAACACCTTCCGCGTGCAGCAAGGCGTCGTTGTCGCCCACGTAAGCTTCCCAGCCATCGGGCAAACCGCGACGGGCATAAGCAATCAGACCCGCACTCGCAGGCTCTGCTAAACGCGCCAAGCCCTCTTCGAGTAATTCCGGAGCGTAAGGCAATTCGTCACCCACAACAGTTGGCTCAAGACCTGCCCGCACCCTAAAATCAGCCAAGGCGGCGAGGGGATCTTGGCGTAGTTGACGCACCAGCCATTGCACTTGGGTACGCGAAATTTTCCCACAGCTACCATCTTCGCTACAAAATGACGTAAAGGGCGCGACGAGTAAAACTTTGCCTGGAAAACGCACTCCGCGCGAAGCTGCTTCCAAAACTCTGTGTGCACCGAATGACCACGCCACGACTGCGTGGCAATCCGCAGCAGCTTCTGCAGCACCTGGAATAGGTGCGAGTAGGACATGCTGTGCATGGGGCGCATGGGCCTCTGCCAGCGGACGGAGTTCCGCAGGTGAAATTCCCCAGCCACCTACCCAGCCAATCATCATAAGTTTAGCCCCTTCAGTGCGGCGATAAACCCTGCGCGCGTATTCTCTGTTATGTTCCGGTGTAAAGAAATACGAACGCGTGCCGTGCCGTCAGGAACTGTTGGCGGGCGTATAGCGGCAACTAGGAACCCAGCAGCACGAAGGCCTTCGGCGACTTTCAGCGTACGGACCGCGTCACCCATCACAATCGGGATGATGGGAGAATGTCCGCTCGGCACTGAAAAACCAGCTTCACTGAGACCCTCTCTCCATTCACGTGAAAGGTTATGCCAGCGCGGACGATCCAATGAAAGTTCGCGCGTGCGGCTAATTGCAGCCAAGGCGGCGGCAACCGCGGGCGGGGCAAGGTGCGTTGAGTAAACAAATTCACCAGCGAGATTCACCAGCGTCGCGCGAATGTCAGGATTGTGACAAAGCACATAAGCTCCTTGCGAACCAAGCGCCTTACCGAGCGTGCCCACTACGACGTCTGCAGCAGCGCGACAGCCCTGCTCTTCCTGCAAACCAGAACCGGTTGCTCCGTGCCAACCTGTTGCATGGGCTTCGTCGAGAATCCACACAAAGCCATGACGGGCGCGAAGCGCTGTAAGTCTAGGTAAGTCAGGCGCATCACCGTCCATGGAGTAGATACTCTCCGTAACAACAAAGATAGCTCCGTCGCGTGCAGACTCTTCAACGAGCATCAGCTCGAGGGCATCAAGGTCGTTGTGCGCAAAGCGTCGGAGGCGTGCCCCTGAGGCAAGAATGCCATTAACCATGCTAGCGTGAATGAGTCGATCAGCCAAAACAACATCACCGGGCTTAGGGAGCTGTCCAAGTACTGCGCCATTAGCCGCATAACCAGAATTCATTAGCAGTGCGTGCGGATAGCCATACCAAGCGGCGAGCGTCTCTTCGAGCTTCGCATGTAACTCAGTATAGCCAGTAACGAGTGCACTGGCTGATGCCGACGCACCCCAGGTATGCAGTGCTTCCGCCGCGGCAATGAGCACTGCAGGGTCGTGCGCAAGGTCGAGGTAATCATTGCCCGCGAGATTGGTAAGCGTGTCAGTAGATGGACGTGCGGTAGTTTTACGCAAGAGCCCTGCAGCTTCGCGGGCTGCAAGTGCCTCACGTAGACGTTGGTCGACGCGGTCCTTCATGGTAGTTCCATTTTCTCCGGCTTGTGGGCACCAAACGATGACTCTCCAATTAAAACTAAGCCAACATCGCAGATGCCCTCGCGATTAGCCAATGCAACGGCGGGATCGGGTGTAGTATGCGCTGCGTTGAGCCAGATACCGACAGAGCCAGCGTGACGAGCAGCGAGGTAGTCGGCAGCTAAGCGTGCTTGGTTGATAGCACCCAGACGGTCATCGACGACTACAACAACGAGGTCAGGTCGGATAGCGGCGATAAAGTCCGCCCAGTCCTTACCGAGCGGATCTATGGGTACAGCAATACCACCCGCACCCTCGATCACGCGGTGTTTGGTCGCTGGCAATTTAGTATAAAGTCCAGTCAACCACGGGAGACTTAAGCGCACGTTTGCCTGTGCTGCTGCTGCCAGTGGTGCAAGCGGGAGCGGAAGCGCCACGAGCGTATGGGCACTTGCCCAATCGCCAGCAGCGGCAAGGGCATCCGCGGGACGTCCCATGGCCACTCCACTCTCAACGGGTTTAACAACTTGTGTCGCACCACGCGCTGATAACGCACGTGCAATCCAACCGGCGACACGGGTCTTACCCACGCCGGTATCAGATCCTGTGACGAAAATCGTGGCCAAGATAAAAACTTAGAGCTTACAGCCGCAGCCGGAACCACAGCCCTCGTCATCGCCTTCAGCAACAACAGGTGCGAGTTCGGCAGGATTAGGCCAGGGCGCAGGCTTAGCCTGGTCAGGCTTAATTTCGCCCTTATGAACACGGCGGGCCTCATCGGGGTGCAACGGGTGAAGACCCAGTCGCTTCATTAAGTTCATATCTTCTTCGATATCTGGATTGCCTGTAGTCAGAAGTTTTTCGCCGAGGAAGATTGAGTTGGCACCTGCGAGGTAGCAGAGCGCTTGGGTTTCGTCGGACATATTACCCCGGCCAGCCGAGAGACGAACCATTGCCTTGGGCATAAGGATGCGTGCAACGGCCACCGTGCGCACAAACTCAATGCTATCAACAAATCGACGGCCTGCGAGCGGCGTACCCTCGACAGCAACAAGGGCATTGATGGGTACGGAGTCGGGCTGAGGATCCATCACTGCGAGTTCGACGAGCATCTTCAGACGGTCGTCGACTGTTTCACCCATGCCAATGATACCGCCCGAACAGACCTCAAGTCCGGCCTTACGGACATTGGAAAGTGTTTGTAGACGGTCGTCGTAACTGCGCGTTGTAATAATCTTAGAATAATGCTCACGCGAGGTGTCGAGGTTATGGTTATAGACATCACACCCAGCATCCTTGAGTCGCTTAGCTTGTGGCTCAGTAACCATCCCGAGCGTACAGCAGACTTCAAGGCCGAGCGATTTTACGCCTGCGACTGTCTGCAGAACGCTATCGAATTGTTTACCTTCCGCTACGCGACGCCAAGCAGCGCCCATACAAAAGCGGGTTGCCCCGCCAGCCTTTGCGCGTCGGGCATCCACCAGAATAGTTTCCGTTTCCATTAAAGCCTCGGCTTCAACGAATGTATTATGGTGCACGGACTGCGGACAATACGCGCAGTCCTCAGGGCAGGCACCGGTCTTAATCGACTTTAGCGTACAGAGCTGTACGCCCGCGGGATCTTGATGGGCTTGATGGACTTGCTGGGCGCGGAAGAGCAACGTGTTGAGCGGCAAATCGTAGAGAGCGCGAGCTTCGTTGAGGTTTGTTTTCATGAGTTGATTAAAAAAGTAATAAGGGCGGTTTAGGATAGGACTTCGCTGGCTGCTTTGCGCAGGGCAGAGACAAGATGTTTAGCTTCGTCGGGCTTAATAGAGATTGGCGGCACAATCAGGACGGAGTCGCCGAGGGGACGGATGGCTAAGCCATGGCGTCGAGCGGCAAGGCAGATACGGTAGCCGATGCGGGCATCAGCTGACCAAGAGGGCGCACCAACGGGAGCAGCGAAGTCGACCGCTGCAGTTAGACCGAGTTGTCGAACGCCACGGACGTGCGGATCAGCGGCAAACTCGGAGAGCAGGCCTTGGCCGATGACCTTAGCGCTCTCAGCTGGGCGGCCCGAGGCAATCAGAGGACGCAGCTTGCGGAGTGAGGCAAGTGCCACCGCGCAGCCAAGTGGATTACCTGAAAAGGTGTGTCCGTGGAAAAAAGTGCGCCCTTCGGTGAAAGTACCAAGGAAAGCGTCATGAATGGCGTTTGACGTCAAAGTTGCAGCGAGCGGCAAGTAGCCTCCGGCCAAGCCTTTCGCGAGGCAGAGAAAATCTGGGGTGACACCTTCTGCCTCTGCGACCGTTAAGCCACCTACCCTACCGAAACCAGTGAAGACTTCATCGAGAATGAGATGGACCTCGTATCGACGACAAAGCTCGGAGACCGCACGCACAAAACCGGCAGGTTGCTGAACCATACCTGCAGCACCTTGCACGCGTGGTTCGAGAATGACGCAAGCAATGCGAGCAGCATCGCGCGTCAGCAAAACTTCGAGCGAGCGAAGTGATGCGGCTGCATCAGATTTTGCGACCTTGTCGGCACACTCGCTATGAATCGGCGCGGCTATGCGCTCAGCAGAAAACATCCAGGGCGCAAAGCGCTCATGGAAAGATTCGCGGTCGCCCACCGACATGGTACCAAAGGTATCACCGTGATAGGCGCCAGTGAAACTGATCACACCGCGCTTGGTCGGCTTGCCGACAAGTTGCCAGTATTGGAATGATAGTTTGAGTGCGACTTCGATGGCGTTGGAACCATTGTCGGTATAGAAGCAACGCGGAAGCGCCCCGCCCGTTAATCCGGCGAGTTGCTCAGCAAGCGCAGAGGCGGTCGGGTGGTTAAGGCCGAGTAGTGTGACGTGCGCAACAGCATCAAGTTGGTCGCGGAGAGCTTGATTAAGATCAGGATCATTGTGTCCGTGGACATTCGTCCAGACTGAGGCATTGCCATCGAGGTAGCGGCGTCCCTCGTGGTCGATTAGCCAGCAACCTTCGGCACGTACTATATGCAAACGGGGGTTACCTACGTACTCCTGCATCTGGGTAAAAGGATGCCAGGCATGCCGCTGGTCGGCGGCATCCACGGCGTCGACGTTCGACGCGACCGCTAAGGGCGGCTGAGGCATGCCCATAAGGTGGACGCCCTATGGCCCATTGTTAAGCCTGAAGTGAGACTAGGTTAACGGTGGCTGCCGCTTGCCCAGAAGGGCAAACCCCTCACCATACAGCTATATTATGAGCACTATGACTGTCCGCGCGTTCGGAACCCCCACTGCCAAGAACCCCCTCGCACCGATGGACATCGCTCGGCGCGAGCCAGGCGAAACTGACATCGAGATTGAGATCCTCTTTTGTGGCGTCTGTCACTCCGACATCCACCAGGCGCGTAACGAGTGGAAAAATACCGTCTATCCCTGCGTACCTGGTCACGAAATTGTCGGTCGCGTAACTAAGATAGGATCCAAGGTCACCAAACATAAAGTCGGCGATCACGCTGCCGTCGGCTGCATGGTCGACTCGTGCCGCACGTGCCCGAACTGTCAAGTTGGCCTTGAGCAATACTGCCACAACTGGGCAACCTTCACCTACAATAGTCCCGACAAACATCTCGGTGGCCACACATTTGGTGGCTACTCGAGCCACGTGGTTGTCGACGAAGCTTTCACACTGCGCGTGCCCAAGGAACTCGATCTGGCTGCGACTGCGCCGCTGCTTTGCGCGGGTATTACAACCTACTCTCCCCTTCGTCACTGGAAAGTCGGCCCGGGCAAAAAGGTTGGCATCGTCGGCCTCGGCGGACTCGGCCATATGGGCGTAAAGTTTGCCCGTGCATTCGGTGCCCACGTCGTACTCTTTACCACTTCAGAATCAAAAGTCGCCGACGGTCTCCGCCTCGGTGCGCATGAGGTCGTGGTCTCGCAGGATAAAGCAGCGATGGCTAAGCACGCTGCATCGCTCGACTTTGTACTCGATTGCGTCTCCGCTCAACACGACATCAATGAGTACATCGGTTTGGTCAAACTCGATGGCACCCTTTGCTTGGTCGGTGTGCCTGAGAACCCATTACCCGTTCACCCTTTCAGCGTCATCTTACCCCGTCATAGTTTCGCAGGTTCAGGCATCGGTGGTATCGCCGAGACCCAAGAGATGCTCGAGTTCTGCGCGCAGCACGGAATTGTCTCAGACATCGAAATGATTTCGATGCAGAAGGTAAATGAAGCCTGGGAGCGCATGCTGAAGCAGGACGTGCGCTACCGCTTCGTAATTGATATGAAGACGCTGGCCTAAAGCCCCGCTGATAGAGGCAATCACCAATCCGAACGCGCAAGGCGTGGATACGCCTTTATAAGAGTCCAGTTTGCTTGGACAACTCACGCACCCGGTTGAAATAGTCGTAGCGAG
>CAJBPJ010000328.1 GCA_903957465.1 uncultured Opitutia bacterium | reverse complement strand
TTAATGGGGATGACGTTAAGAGCTCGTCAGTGCTCTTGGTGTTGTTTTCGGCTTCCATGCCTTTTTATGCACTCAGTGCATTAACATCACGTGCCCTAAACGTCATCGGCAGAACCGATGCGACATTGTTCGCAGCCATGCACGCACTCGGGGTCAATGCGGTGCTCTCAATTCTTTTAACATACACCCCGGGTCTGAACCTGAATGGAGCCAATGGCTTGGCGATCGCCAACCTCGTTGCCGCTATTTGGCAGTTAAGCGTCCTGAAGTACTACCTGCGTAAAGCCGAACCTGCATTCTTTGCGGAATCTCTTCTCAAGCCTTTAGTTCAAGTACTCTTCGGCAGCTTTATTCTCGGTGCCGTTGCTTATAATACCAACGCGTGGCTGCATAATCATTTTTGGGGACAACTGCCGAGCAAGGTACTCATTTTTGCAACGATGTCTGTCTCGCTAGCCGTTGCCTGCGGACTCTACGCCTGGATATTGGATCAATTCGGTTATCCTGAGCGCGACCTCATTCGCGGTTACATTGATAAAATTGCCCACGTCCTCTGGATCAAGCGACGTAGGTAATTTTATTACGCCTGATGAAGTGGTCGGCCTTCGTCGAAATCTAAGTAGTCGAAGAACGTCTGGATGGGTCCATCTGCGGCTAATCCAGCTTCGCTGAGACGCTTTTCAAGTGCTGGGCGTGCATCATCGCGCCACCCACGTTTCATCATATAGCCATTCCATATTTCGATTCGCTCAGTCGATAGTTTTACGCCTTGGGATTCTGCCCATTGGAGTACGGCTTCGTCGGTGAATTCTGCATGTGCTAAAACCCAGGCGCTTAAATCTTCATAGCGAACGCCGAGGTAGTGGCAGCAGCGGCCATCAAACCCTTTACCTAAATTCGGTACATAATCAGCGGGCAGGGCGCCTTTGGCATGGAGGCGAATTTTATCTAACATACGTGGCAGGTACACCATGTTGCATACGCTGCTATAAGGACTGCGAAGGCCGGGAACGATTGTAGGCATCCGTCCAACCTGTAGGAGTTTGTCCGAAGACGAAAGATGAATGTGCTTAGAGGCCGGTTTGCTCAAGTAGCACTAACAAGGTAGCAACGGTTTCTCGGTCTGGCTGGCCGTCGACTTTGCTTGGACGGTAATGGCGCTGGAATGCCGAGAGTGCATGCCTTGTCGTATCATCGAGCTTACCAGTCATCGGAACTTGGTAACCCCAGCGTGAGAGTGCGCGTTGTATGTCCAGCGTGGTTAGGGCAGGTAGGGAAGGGGAACGCAACTTTTCTGCGACATCGGATGGGTTAGGGTAGCACCCTACTCCTGCCTCGCGCTCAAGACGTCGCCAGGGGAAAAGAATTCCAGGATCGAGTTTGCGGCTTGGGGCGATGTCCGAATGTGCGACCACATTCTGCGGAAGAATTTTGTGCCGGCGGACAATATCAGACGCTAAGCTAGCGATAGCTGCAAATTGTGCTTCGCTGTAGGGATGAAGGTTTCCATTAAGGTTAACGACCTCGATGCCGATGGATGTTTCGTTTAAGTCATTGAGGCCCCTCCAGTGGCTTACGCCTGCATGAAACGCGACCGTGTCCTCAGGCACGATAGGGATGATACGCGGTTCAGGTTCGTCGGTTATTAGGTAATGGACGCTGACCCGGGCCGTAGGGTCTTTGCCACTCAAGATCTTAAGCGAGGACTCGTTGCCCGCGGCCGTGTAATGCATGACTAACTGGAGAACCTCGCCCTTCCGAGGACGTGTCACCCAGCCTAAGTTATCTGGGTCTGATGCGCAGCCAGTCAGCAGGGCAAGGGCGGTTAAAAAGCAAAGCTTTCGCATGGTGTCCACGGGGTAGATTTGGGATGCTGATGGGCAGACCATAGATTTCCACCTTAAGTCGCTTACGAATCGGGTATAATCATTATATAGAGCCAATTATGCCTTAAGATGCCTATATATACTGTATTTGTATTGATTAGACATAATGTATATTGTGCGTAATATAGACCTTAGGCGGATAGATGCTAAACGATTGAATACGCTCATAAAAGTCACCATGGTTGGCATCCACCGTGAAGGTCGCCCGTCACATCGTTGAAGCTCGCCGCGTATCGATCGCGTCACTGGTTCGTCAGCGTGGCTATCTCCCCATTCAGGTCATCTCACAACGGTTTCGGATTTCCCCTGCCACGGCCCGTCGAGATCTCGACGAACTGGTTTCGCAGAGACTGCTGACCCGTACCCATGGCGGCGCACTTTCTGACTTCAATCGAGACTTTGCCTCGTTGGCTGAACGTCGTACGACGGAAACCGAAGCTAAGCACCTCATCGGACTATCCGCCGCCGCTATGGTTAAGTCTGGCATGACCCTGTATATTGATGCCGGCACAACCCCTTTGGCTGTTGCTGAAGCCATCGCATCCCGACCTGTCTCTAAACTACGCGTGGTAACTCCAAGTTTAAGTGCCGCTAAAGCCTTAGCCCAGATTCCTGAAATTGAAGTCCACTTGCCCGGCGGTCTTTACCTGGGACGTCAAGAAATGTTGGCAGGTCCGCAAGCCTCCAAGGCACTCCGTGGATGGCGCTTTGATTTAGCATTTGTTGGCGCTGAAGGTATCAATGCGAAAGGTATTCATAATTCTCAGGCCGACATTGTCGCAGTGACACAAGCCCTTCTTCAGTTGAGCGGTAAAGTTGTCCTGTGTTTGACCAAATCCAAAGTCGGTATGTCAGGGCCTGTTTCCGTTGCCTCAACCCTCAAAGGCTTCACGTTGCTTACCAATGCCACCCAGGCAGATCTCCTGAAAGCATCGATACCACTCTCCGGCACACCCTGTATCTTTGCACGTTAACCCTTTTAACCTTACACCCTACGACCATGCCTAAAAAAGTCATCTACCTCCTCGCCAATGGTGATCTGCGCGCTTCTGCGAATCAGAAGTGTGAGCGTGAGCAATTGCTCATGGAAGCAAAGCTCATCAAGACCCTGAAAGCTGAAGGTTGGACAGTTAAACGGGCCCACGGCTTCCGTAAAGAGGTCGGACACAGCTTCATTGATTCCCAGAAGTACGGTATGGAAATCTTCCGTAAAATCCCTGTCGACGCGCCACTGATTGTTGCCGAAGCAGTCTGGCAGTACTCTCACCATATTTTACACGGTCTTTCGACGCATCAGGCCCCTATTCTAACGGTCGCTAATTGGTCAGGTACTTGGCCGGGTCTGGTTGGCATGCTTAACCTTAACGGCTCCCTAACCAAAGCGGGCGTGAAATACTCCTCACTTTGGAGCGAAGATTTTACGGATGCGAAGTTCCTGAACGGCTTACGTAGTTGGCTGCGTACGGGCAAAGTCACCCACCCTACCCCACACGTCCGCCCCTTGAATCGTGCCAAACTGCCTGCAGCTTCCCTGCGCCTAGGCCAGCGCTTTGCACAGGAATTCCGTAAGCATAAAGCGATCCTCGGTGTCTTTGATGAAGGCTGTATGGGTATGTATAACGCCATCATTCCTGATGAGCTCCTTCAACCTACCGGACTTTACAAAGAACGTCTGAGCCAATCTTCACTCTATGCCAAGATGCTCACCGTTTCGGACGCCGAAGCGACCGCAGCACTCCGCTGGCTTGAGCGCAAAGGAATGAAGTTTGCATGGGGTAAAAACGAGAAGACGGAGTTAACCAAGCGCCAGACCCTTGAGCAGTTAAAGATGTATATCGCTTCTGTCCGTATTGCCGACGAGTTCGGCTGTGCGACCATTGGTATCCAGTACCAACAAGGCCTTAAGGATCTCGCGCCTGCCTCCGACCTTGTCGAAGGCTTGCTCAATAATCGCGATCGTCCGCCCGTCCGTCACGAGAAGACCGGAAAAGTTCTCTTCGAAGGCGAAGCACTTCCGCACTTCAATGAAGTTGATGAATGTGCCGGTCTCGATGGTCTCGTCACCTATCGCTTGTGGAACGAATTAGGCTATGAGCCCGAAAATACTCTGCACGACTTGCGATGGGGTCGCCATTACAAGGGTAAGTCCGGCAATCGACAGCTGGATGCCTATGTTTGGGTATTCCTGATTTCTGGCGCTGCACCTCCCGCTCACTTTATTGGCGGTTTCCGTGGTACGACATCCGAACGTCAACCCGCGATGTACTTCCGTCTTGGCGGCGGTACGGTCAAAGGCATCTCGAAGCCAGGCTGGATTGTCTGGTCACGCGTCTTCGTTGAGGACGGTAAATTGAAGTACGACACCGGCATTGGTGAAGTTGTCACCTTGCCGAAAGAAGAGACGCAAGATCGCTGGCAGCAAACAACCTCGCAGTGGCCTATCATGCATGTGGTTCTCCAGGGAGTGGATCGCGACCAGATGATGGCACGCCATAAATCCAATCACATTCAAGTCGTGTACGCGCCGAGCAAGGCAGCCGCAGTTCAAGGATTAGCCGCGAAGGCTGCAGCCTTCCGTGAACTTGGTCTCGAAGTCGCTGTTTGCGGCACCGTCTAATTTTATGTCCAACCGATCCCAAATTATCACTGATTTACTTCGTCTTTCACACGAAGTTGGACGCGATGATCGCCGCATGGCGATCCTCGGCGAGGGTAACACCTCGATGCGTTTGTCGGACCAAAGCTTCTTGGTTAAAGCTTCAGGTTCTAATCTCGGTTCACTGACCGAGGCAGGTTTAGCTGAATGCCGTTTCGATAAATTACTCCCGATGCTCGATCGCACCGACTTGACGGATGCCCAAGTCGACCAGGCCCTGCTCGATGCACGCGTGAATGAAACCGATAAGAAACCTTCGGTCGAAGCACTCTTCCATGCCTGGCTTTTGAGTTTGCCCGGTGTGAACACGGTTGGACATTGCCATGCGCTCGCGGTGAATCGCATTCTCTGTTCAGATCGTGCCGAAGAGTTTGCCCGTCGTCGTACCTTCCCGGATGAAGTCGTCTGCTGTGGTAACGAGTCTGTGTTCGTCCCCTACTGCGACCCTGGCCTCGTACTCGCGCAAGCCGTTCGCCGGGAAACTATCGCATTTGTGAAGCGCACGGGTCGTCCACCACGCGTTATTCTTCTCAAGAGCCATGGCATCATCGCCGTGGGCTCCAACCCGAATGCTGTTATGGCCTCATTGCTCATGGCAGAAAAAGCTGCGGAAATCTTCTACGGGGCTGCCTTGCTGGGCGGGCCTAATTTTATGACGACCGAGCAAGTCGAACGCATTGCTGGGCGACCTGACGAGCACTACCGTCAGAAGATGCTTAATCTCTAATCCAACAGATGTATCTGATCTCTGTAGACCTTGGGGCTGAATCCGGACGTGTGATTCTAGGTAAACTGCGTGCCGGGAAGTTGACGATGGAAGTCGTGCATCGCTTCCCAACCGGATCGACAGAGATGAATGGTACGTTACGGTGGAACGTCGTTGGTTTCCACGGGGAAATCCTTCATGGCCTACGTCTCATCGCCGCACGAAAAATAAAGGTCGCTGGCATCAGCTGCGACTCTTGGGGCGTTGATTATGTTATAAGTCGAGATGATGAACCCCTCATCTCGCAACCTTTCCAGTACCGCGACCCGCGCACCGCCAAGACATTTCCCGCAACGCTGCGTAAGCTTAGTGCTAAAGCTATTTTTGCGGAAACAGGCGTCATGTTTATGGGCATCAACACGCTTTATCAGCTTGTGGATGATGCAGAATCTCGCCCCGAGTTACTTAAAGTTGCACACCGTTTTCTGAATATCGGCGACTACTTTAACTGGCTCCTCTCGGGCGTCCCTCGTGCGGAAGTCTCGCTTGCGAGTACCACACAACTCTGGAATCCACGTAAGAAAGCTTGGTCGGACCTGCTTATCCGTAAGCTAAAATTACCCCGTCAGCTTTTCCCAACGGTCGTGGCCTCAGGCACTAAGCTCGGAAATCTAAAAGGCGTTGAAGGACTTGCAGAAACCAAGGTGATTGCATCGTGCTCTCACGATACGGGCTGTGCAGTTGCGGCTGTACCTGCTGCGTCAGGTAACCAATGGGCCTACCTCTCCTCAGGTACGTGGTCTCTGCTCGGTGTTGAGCTCCCTAAACCACTCATTACCGACGAAGCTCTGAAGGCTAATTTGACCAACGAGGCAGGCTTCGGTGGGACAACGCGCTTCCTTAAGGTCTTGGTAGGTTTATGGATTTTACAGGAATGTCGTCGGGATTGGGAGCTAACGAACGGTCCTACGGATTATGGTGTGATCGCCAAGCTAGCTGAGAAAGCCCCCGCACTCCGTTCTTTAATCCGTCCGGACGATGCACGCTTTGCAGCTCCAGGTGATATGGTTCGAAAAGTTCAAAACTTCTGTCGCGAAACCCATCAACCTGTACCAACGACCCCTGGCGCGATTGCTCGCTGTATTTTAGAGTCACTCGCTCTGAGGTATGGCGAAGAGCTTAACACCATTGAGGCACTAACTGGCCGAACGATTAAAACCCTCCACGTGGTTGGTGGCGGCGCCAAAAATGCCTTACTCAACCAAGCTACTGCTGATGCTCTTGGTCGCACGGTAGTAGCTGGGCCCACAGAAGCCACTGCGGCCGGCAATTTACTTATCCAAGCCTACGCTTTAGGTAAGGTGAAGGGCTTACCTGGAATTCGTAAGATTGTGCGGGCATCTTTTAAGTCAGATACCTTCAAGCCGCAGGCAAAGACAGCTAAACAATGGCAAGAAGCGCGTCTGCGATTCCATAAACTCCGCAAGCCTACACGTATTTCCTCCTCCAAACCTTAACCTAAGAAATCACACCTATGTCATCCTATAAATATGTATCTCATCTTTGGTCTGACGC
>CAJBPJ010000327.1 GCA_903957465.1 uncultured Opitutia bacterium | reverse complement strand
GCAAGGGACATTTGAGAGGAGAGATTAGAGATAAGAGATAAGGGGTGTTGAGAAAGGGGACTGACTTAAGGGGGATTAGGGGATGGCGGTGGCCCAGGAGTTCGTCGCGAGGAAGCAGACAGGTTGACCGAGTGCACGTGCGAGCGACTGACGGCGAGCCTGCACAACCGTTGGTGGAATACCTTCCTCGGCAACGAAGACAGGGGTACCACCAATCATCCAGGAAGGCCGCACTGGGCAAACAGGTTTCCCGTCGTGGTGTGCATCAATCTCTACACCTTCCGCCAAGGCAACGCCTTCGGCAGCGGCGGCAGCGGCCACGGACTGACCGCGTGCAGCGCGCTCGAGGACTCGGACGATGGCAGGGTGGACAGACACGCGTGTAACTTTAGGAAACTTTGAAAATTTCGCGGGCGTCGGTGACTTCGCCCGTAATGGCAGCTGCCGCGACCATCAAAGGACTCATCAGTACGGTGCGACCTGTCGCAGAACCTTGACGCCCCTTGAAGTTACGATTGGAGGAACTCGCGCAGAGTTGATCACCGACGAGTTTGTCGGGATTCATGGCGAGACACATTGAGCAACCTGCTCCACGCCATTCAAACCCTGCGGCGATAAAGATTTTATCGAGGCCTTCTTTTTGTGCCTGAATGGATGTCAGCTGTGAGCCCGGAACAACAATGGCCTTCACGCCCGCTTTAACTTTATGCCCAGGAAGATACTTAGCGACTTCTCGTAAATCGGAAATTCGGCCGTTGGTACACGAGCCTAAGAATGCGACATCAACCTTCGTCCCACGAATTGGCTTTCCGGGAGTGAGTTTCATGTGACGGTAGGCTTCTTCGGCTGTACCTAAGTCGCCGCCCTTAAGGGTCTCCAAGGCTGGCATCGATTCATCGATGAAGATAGCCTGTCCTGGCGTAATTCCCCAGGTTACCGTCGGACGAATCTTCGCAGCATCGTAAACGCGAACATCGTCATAGGTGCAGCCTGGATCTGACGCGAAAGACTTCCACTTAGCTTCAACAGCTGCCCATTCGCTATCCTTCGGCGCATAGGGACGTCCTTTGATATAGTCACAGGTTTTTTGATCGGGATTCACGTAACCGCAACGTGCACCACCCTCAATTGACATATTGCAAACGGTCATGCGCTCTTCGAGCGAGAAGGCATCGAAAGTTGTCCCTGCGTATTCGTAAGCGAAACCAATGCCACCGTTGACCCCGAGATCACGGATGATGTGCAAAATAACATCCTTCGCGTAAACACCCGGTGCGAGTTTGCCATTCACTTCGATACGGCGAACTTTAAGCGGGCTAAGTGAAAGCGTCTGTGTCGCGAGCACGTCGCGCACTTGCGTTGTACCAATGCCAAAAGCAATGGCTCCAAAAGCACCGTGCGTCGCGGTATGCGAATCACCACACGCAATAGTCATCCCAGGCTGGGTGATGCCCTGCTCGGGTCCCACCATGTGAACAATACCTTGTAGTCCACTGGTTGTATCAAAAAGGCGAATGCCGCTTTCTTTGGTATTACGGCGGAGTGCCTCAATCATCTCTTGGGCTAAAGAATCGGAATAAGGCTCCTTTAGTTCGTTCGTTGGGACGATATGGTCGACGGTCGCAAAAGTGCGGTGAGGGAATTTCACCTTAAGTCCCAGATCACGGAGCATACCAAAGGCCTGTGGCGATGTGACCTCATGGATGAGGTGCGTGCCGATGAGCAACTGAGTCTGCCCGTTAGGGAGCTTACGGACAGCGTGAGCGTCCCAAACTTTTTGAAAAAGTGTCTTAGCCATAAGTAGTATAAATGCGCAAACGGAAGATGCATAGGTAAGCGTGGGCGGTGGCGGGTCAATCCCTTGCTAAGACCCCTGTGGAGTTGACGCAAAAGGGGTTAATTGCATCTTGAGGGTCGTGCGTCCCTTGCCACCACGTAGACCTGTACGCTCGCCGATACCTAGGCTTAAGCAGGATACAGGTTTTTGGGGCGGTCCGGGCTACTGGATACTGCTTATATTTATTCTAGGCGCAGGCGGCGTTGTCACCTACGAGAAGTTTTTTAATCTGAGGGACGGCGCAGTAACCACCCCTGTCGTCGTCGTAGCCCCTGAGCCTAAAAAAGTTCCCACAGATGTCGTGGGTGTACCTGATAAAGTAATCACGGATTCTATTTTAGGTGAAAACTTGGTCGATAAAAGTGGCGATGGTGTCTCCGTGGTCGAGGACGGTCGCGATGACCTTCCGCCGCCACCGCCTAAGTTTAAAAACGAGGACATCGATGCACTCACGCTCCGGAAATATAAAACTGTCTCAACCCGTTTAACGACTGCGCACCTTGGTACCCAAATAAGTAAAGAGGCAAAAGCTGCACACCAAGTTCATGCTACCCCAGAGGAGCCACTACAGGTGAACCGCGGAGACTCAGGTCAAGTCGCCCATTACGCCGCCGTTACGAAAAACTACTGGGACTCTATCGACCCTGATCGCTGCGTTCCCCATCCAGATGCGAATAGCTTCCCTGGCAAAGTCGCTGATGGAGCGGACCGAGTCATTACGGCCGTCAACCTAGTCGTTAACATTCCACGCTGGCGCTCGACAGGCCTCTATGCCGCACCCGGCGAACGCATCACTTTCCGCCTAAATTCAGAAGATGCTAAATTAGGCTTAGTCGCCCGTATTGGTTGCCACCGAGATTCTTTAGTTGGGGGCAAACGCGACCAATGGCACCGCTTTCCAGTTATTACCAATACGAAAGCGCTTGATAAACGGTCCGTTGAAATGGCGAATCCATTTGGTGGATCCATTTACATTGAAATGCCTGACCGGGCGGAGTGGGTGAAATCTCGCGATCGTATCCGTGTTGAAATTGTGGGTGCCGTTGAGGCCCCGATTTTTGAATTAGGAAAAACCTCCCGGGCCGAATGGGATAACCGTCGACTGGCACCCGCACCGTGGGGAGAACTTGTCGGCGAGAAGATGGTGCTATCGGTGCCTTCGAGTCTACTGCGCACCCTTCCCTACCCTGAGGAATTAATGAAGACTTGGGATAAAGTCGTTGAGACCACCGACTGGCTCGCCGCCTGGGGTCGTCGTCGCTCTCCCGAGCGTATTGTCTCGGATGCAGAAATTTCCATCGGATGGATGCACTCGGGCTACCCGATCATGTGCTACCTCGCGAGCGCACCTGACATGGTAAACCACAAGAAGCTGACCACCGAAGGTGACTGGGGCTTCTACCATGAACTCGGACATAACCATCAATCGGGTCTTTGGACCTACGCTGGCTACGGCGAGGTGACCTGTAACCTCTTCGCCCTAATTTGCATGGAGCGTATCTCCGGACAAAAAGTCGGCGGAGGACACAGCGACCTCGGTCCGCTGGCAGCCGAAATGGCCCTCGACCCAGTTGCCAATAAAGGCTCGGCGTTCCACCTACTCTCTCAGTACTACTACCCTATCTTGGCCTTTGGCTGGGAGCCACTACAGGCGACCTTTGACGAGCTTGATGAGCGCAAAGATATGACGCGTGCAAATTCTATTGAAGCGAAGACCAGCGGCCGTGAGTTTCGTGAAGCTCAAAAGAAAGTCGATGCCTTGGAAAAAGAGAAGGTCGCTCTCGATAAAAAAATTAGGGCCTTGGATATCGGCACCCTCAAGGTAGCGGACAAAGCCGCCGAAAAAGAAGCTGCTCAAAAACGCTTAGTGGAGCTTGTCGACGAAGTTAAAAAAGCTGGCGAAGCAACCGGGGCTGTTTCGGCGGTAAAGTCAGATGAAAAGAAGAAAGAGATTTTTGTGAAGATATGGTCGAAACACTGCGGGCATGACCTTGGGCCTTACTTTGCATGCTTTGGATGGCCCTATACCGATCACATGAAGGCTTTTAATAAGGGTCTAAAATCCTGGATGCCCAAAAACTTCCCACCCAAAGGCGCCCCCCTTGCTGGCAAAGCAAAACGCAACCCTTTTGGTTCACGTAATGAAGCCATGGCGGGCGATGATGAAATCCACGGGATCGATAACGCCGAAAACGAGAAGTGATTAAGCTGTGGGCGGAGCCACTTTGACAGGGAACCTAAATAGTTGGTGACTGTCTTTTGGAGTATGTTCCGTTACCTCATTCTCTGCGCTTGTTCGCTTTCACAGGCAGCAATTACGCCACAAAACGTTTTGCCAGAACCCAAGGCACCGTTCGTTCAACCTACGGGCAATGAACGTGCTGAACTGCACCAGTCAATCCGTGCGTACATGAATCAAGTACCGTCGACGGTTACCGCGCACCCATCGGCAAAGAACTTTCCTGGAACCGTTGAGTCAACGGCACGTATCAGCCGAAGTGTAAGTTATGATAGCAACCTTATCAATCGATGGGATGTCACCGCTGGTAATGCCCCGAATTTAGCAACCTCACCGGAAGCGTGGCAAGATACAGGCCTGTACGCAGCACCAGGCGAAGTTATCACAGTAACGGCATCCTCATTACCGAAAGACCGAAAAGTAAGTATCATCATCGGATGCCACCGCGATAGCCTTCTGCACTTAGATAAATGGAGTCGG
>CAJBPJ010000326.1 GCA_903957465.1 uncultured Opitutia bacterium | reverse complement strand
GACCGGCGGCTTTGAGTTCTGTAAAGTTTGCAGCCGGCGAACATCCATTGTCGGCCGTAAAAATGACCAGAGTATTTTCTGACCGTCCTGTTTCACGCAGTGCCATGAGTATTCGACCGACGGAGTTGTCGGTCTCCATCACAAAGTCTGCGTAAGCATTAATACCGCTACGTCCTTTCCATTTTTCGGAAGGCGCAATCGGCGTATGGGGTGAAGGTAACGGGATATAGAGAAAAAGCGGCCGGGCGTCCTCGCGACATTTCCGTAGTTCTGCAATTGCACGTACCGTCAAACTTTCGAGCAAATCTTGCGCCTTCCAGCCAGGTGCTGCCGGTCCAATACGTTTAGGAGTAATGGAATCACCGAATTTCGCGACTGGCTCGACCACACTCTGGTTGCCTTCAAGCATTACGTAAGGCGGCATGTCGGCCGATGCCGCCAACCCAAAGAATGTTTCGAAACCTAAATCCAAAGGTCCGCCTGTAAACGGTGCAGAATAGTTGGGCTTTCCCTTCGCGTCCTTCGCCCAGTCTAAACCGAGATGCCATTTCCCGACGCAGGCAGTTCGGTAGCCAGACGCCTTAAGTGCAGAAGCTAAGGTGGGACGGGTTGTGGGGATAAGAGGCTGACTATCCCCCATGAGAACACCTGACTGAAGGCGGCTGCGCCATGCGTAGCGACCCGTTAAAAGCCCATAACGTGTAGGCGAACAGACAGAGGAGTTGGTATGAAAATCTGTGAGCCGAGTACTCTCGGTGGCAAAGCCATCGAGGTAGGGCGTGCGGATACGACACCCCATGGAGAGCGCAGAAACGTCGCCCGTACCAAGGTCATCAGCCAAGAATATGATGATGGTTGGACGATTGTCAGCCGCCAGTGTCGTGAGCGCAGTCAGAGCCCAAAGCCATAAACATAAGCGACGCACAGGCATCATAGATTTTCCAACTCTACCAACTTACATTTTGAGGGCAAGTCACAGTTGAGCATCGGCTTGCCATTATTGTAGAGAGTACCCACTTTTGGGCGTGCTCAAATCACACCTACTTCATCCAGAAATTCTCGCAGCACTTGGCCGCGCTGGGCACGGCTCCAAAATTCTCATCGCCGATGGCAATTATCCTGCATCGACGACACTGGGTCCCAATGCACGTTTAGTTCACTTGAATTTAGCACCCGGCAAAATGTCAGGAACTGAAGTGCTCGCTGCCCTCGTCACTGCCGTCCCAGTTGAGCAAGCTATCGTGATGGATGCTTTGAAGTCGGGACCTTATGCCGCCAAAGACGACCCAGAAATCTGGTCTGAGTTTCGCAAGATTCTGACAGGATCCGGGGTGTCCGAATTAGTCAAAATTGACCGTGTGGCTTTTTATGAAGCTAGTCGCCAGCCCGATGTCGCCCTAGTGATTCAAACAGGCGAACAACGCATCTACGGAAATCTGCTGCTGACGATAGGCGTGGTTCGCTAAGACTAAAGCTTCAGCCCAATTTCAGTGCAAACCCTTGGCTTGGATTTTGCCCAATCAGTAAATTCGTCGACGCTGAAGTCGGCCTTGACGGCATCACCATGTTGAAATGTTGGACACTTCGTCTGCCCACTCACTTTCATCATCTGTTTCATCTCGGCAGGTGAAGCATTGACATCTCGGATATCAAGG
>CAJBPJ010000325.1 GCA_903957465.1 uncultured Opitutia bacterium | reverse complement strand
CCGGCCGCTGAGCAAGTACGCCGGGTTCTCCAGGAAGAAGGCGAGGGCGATGTCCTGGTATTCATGCCGGGCGCTTACGAAATTACACGTACGTTGAGTGCAATCAAAGCGCTGCCTGAAGCCCGTGGCGTCGAATGTCTGGCTTTGCACGGCGAATTACCCCCCGAAGAGCAAGATCGCGCCGTTCGTCCCGGCGCAAATCGGAAAATTATTGTTTCGACCAATGTTGCGGAAACTTCAGTGACAATACCCGGAATCCGGGCGGTCATTGATTCTGGTTTAGCACGAATCGCACGCTTTGATCCGTTGCGCGGAATTGACACGCTTTTTGTTGAACCGATTTCGCAGGCTTCGGCAGAGCAACGCGCAGGCCGAGCGGGACGTACGGGGCCAGGTCGGTGTATTCGTCTCTGGTCGAAGACGGACCATGAGGCCCGTCCTGCCAGGGAAGTTTCCGAGATTCGCCGCGTCGATCTTTGTGAAACATTATTACTCTTACGTGCGTCGGGGTGGGGTGATGCCGCCGATTTTCCGTGGTTCGAGGCGCCCGATTCTCGTTCACTCGATCGTGCACGTCTCACCTTGATTGATTTAGGTGCTTGGACGTCGGAGGGGCAGCTGACGGACATGGGTCGTCGGATGGCGGTCTTCCCTTCTCACCCACGTCATGCACGTATGTTGCTCGCCGCTGGGGAGTATGGTTGCGTGACAGAAGTTGCGGCGATTGCCGGACTCGCCCAAGGACGTGATATTGTATTACGTAAAGTTGATGCCGCGACCGAATCAGCGCGAGATGCTGTCGACTGCGCACCTGGGTCCGATCTGCTGCAACGCTTAGCCCTATTGTATCGTGCGGCCGATATGCGTTTTGATGCAAACGCGTGCGATGCTTTGGGCGTGCATGCTCAAGGTGCCCTGCAGGCTGATCGTGCTGCACGTCAGTTCCTACGGATAGCTCAAGCTCAGGGGTTAACAATCAATGAGACGCCCGCACAGCCAGAGACTATCCGTAAGTGCTTGTTTATTGGGCTGAGTGATCGCTTGGCGGTAAGGCTCGACGCGGGCACCTTACGTTGTGCAGTCGTGCATGGTCGCCGCGGTGAATTACGCAGTGAAACAGTGGTGCGCGATGCACGCTTACTGGTGGCGGCTGAGATGGAGGAAGTGCAGGTGCGCGGTGAAGTCACCCTTTACCTATCCTTGGTCACGGCAATCGAAGAGTCGTGGTTGCATGAACTCTTCCCGAAAGACTTTTCTGAAGTTGCCACCGTTCGTTACGACCCAACTCAGCGTCGCGTTGTGACTCGCCTTGAACGTCGTTTCCGGGATCTCGCGCTTGAGACAGTTGAGCGAGATGATGCACCTTCAGATGCCGCCAGTCGATTATTGGCCAACGAAGTTATTGCTGGCCGCTTAGAACTTGAGCGCTGGGATAGCCAGGTCGACGCCTGGATTCGCCGTGTTAATTTTGCGGCCAAGCATTGCCCCGAGTTAGGTATTGCTCCGTTGGATGCGGAAGGCCGGCGGCTTATTATTGAGGAGCTTTGCATGGGAGCATCAGCCTATCGCGATATTCGTGACCGGCCAGTGATGGCTGCCGTCCATGGCTGGGTTACCCATGAGCAGCGGCTCGCCCTTGAGCGCCTTTGCCCAGAGAAGATTGATTTACCACGCAAGAAGCATCCGGCCCGTATTGTTTATGACGAAGATGGAGAAGCGTGTATCGAAGCAACTGTACAGGAACTTTATGATTTCCCTGGAAAGAAACTACGCATCTGCGATGGCAAGGTCCCTCTCGTTGTCTGTATTCAGTCTCCTGCGCGCCGAACCGTGCAACGTACCACTGACCTCGACTCTTTTTGGTTAGGCTCTTACGCTCAGGTGCGTAAAGATCTCCGAGGTCGTTACCCTCGACACGAATGGCGCTAAATCAACAACGCTGGTCTGACGTACCACTCCATGTTCTCGATTTTGAGGGCGGGGTGCGAACAGGGGTGGTTGAATTTGGCGTCACTACTTTGCTCGGTGGCGAAATAATTTCTGTGCACACAGGGCTTTGCGCACCGCTTGCCCCTATTCCTTTAATGGATACACAATGCCACGGATTAGCAGACCGTGACTTAACAGGGCTTCGCTCCTTTGATGCCCATTGGGAGTATTTTGTATCTTTGCGGTCCTCGGGCGTTTTTGTAGCCCACAATAGTTCCGTGGAGGCACGGCTTTTGGCGGCGACGTGGCCACACCCCTCAGCGGTTCCTTCTGTTGCCGAAGATGGGGTGGCTTTGGCGGAATGGGGGCCTTGGGTGGATACGCTACGACTAGCACGTCGCTGGGCGCCGACTTTAGGAGACTTCCGTCTCGGCGAATTAATCCGGATGCTCCATCTTACTGAGCGCTTAGACGGCCTAGCCAATAGGCACTGCCCAGCTGGCCGTAGGCATTATCACTGTGCGGGTTACGATGCCCTGGCGGCTGCCTTAGTCTTGCGACACCTAGGTGGCCTGGAGGGTCGATCAACCCTTTCACTCGCTCATCTTTTAGCAAATTCTGTGGGTGAAGCGGAGTCGTCGGATTTTCACCAGGGTGAGTTAGGATTCTAAATCAAATCCAGTTTGCGCTTCACAGCCCGTAGGGGTGCGGGGTAGATACCTGCCACCCTTATGTCCACTCGTCCTCCCATTCGCGTCGCTGTCACGGGTGCCGCTGGCAACATTGGTTACGCGGCAATCTTCCGTTTAGCCTCTGGCGCTGTCTTCGGACCTGATCAACCTGTGGCACTCAACCTTATTGAAGTCGGGCCTGGATTGAACGCCTTGGCAGGTGTGGTCATGGAGCTTCAGGATTGCGCCTTCCCCTTGCTCGCCGATGTCGTCGCTACTGGCGACCTTGATGTTGGTTTCAAGGATGCGGATTGGTGCCTGCTCATCGGTGCGGTTCCGCGCAAGGATGGCATGGAGCGTAAAGATTTGCTCGGTATCAACGGTAAGATCTTCGTTGGCCAAGGACAGGCTATCGCCCGCTCCGCCAAGAAGACCGTTAAGGTTCTCGTTGTCGGTAACCCCTGCAATACGAACTCGCTCATTGCTCTGCGCTCTGCCGCTAGCCTGCCCACAGAGAACTTCTTTGCGATGACGCGCCTCGACGAGAACCGCGCAAAGTCGCAGCTCGCCGCCAAGGCCGGTGTCCATAACTCCGTCGTCAAGCACGTCGCCATTTGGGGGAATCACTCCTCGACCCAGTATCCCGACTTCACCAACGCAACCATCGGCGGAAAGCCTGCGACTCAGGTTATCACCGACCACGCTTGGCTGAAGGAGACTTTTGTTGGTGATGTCCAGAAGCGTGGAGCTGCTGTCATTAAAGCCCGCGGCGCATCTTCAGCTGCTTCTGCTGCAAACGCCGCCCTGGATACCCTGCGTAGCCTACACTTCCCAACTACAGCAGGCGAGTGGCACTCCGTGGCCGTCCTCTCCAAGGGCGACTATGGCATCCAGCCTGGCATCATGTTCGGCTATCCCATTCGCACAAAAGCCGACGGCACCTGGGAAATTGTACAGGGCCTGACGCTCGACGCCTTCTCTCGCGAAAAAATTTCTCAGACGGAAAAAGAATTACTCGAAGAGCGCACGATGGCTTCCGAGTCCCTTGGTATTACGCTCTGAGGTGACGCACGCAGATTCTGCTTCAGGGTCTTTGGGTGATTTGCCTGCGGACTTGCGTGCCTTGATTGGTAGCGAGCGAGACCTCGTCGCAAATTGTGCCAACACAGCTGCTTTGCTCTGGCACCGCATACCTCGGCTGAATTGGGTCGGGTTCTATTTCCTGCGCGACGGCGAGATGGTCCTCGGGCCTTTCCAGGGTAAACCTGCGTGTACGCGCATTGCCCTTGGGCGCGGCGTTTGCGGCACAGCTGCCTTGCGTCAAACCACCATCGTAGTTCCGGATGTCAGTCATTTCCCTGGCCACATTGCGTGTGATCACGCATCGCGCAGCGAATGTGTTATCCCTTTGCTTACTTCCGGCAGGTTGCACGGTGTCTTGGATCTCGATAGTCCAGACTTGGCGCGCTTTGATGAAGAGACTGTTAAGATTATCGAAGCCATCGCCACGATTGTGGCCGACGCTTCACTTTTGCGGTAGGCGAATAATCGTAATGTCACCGGGTCGAGCTGAACCAAGTTTCATCCCGCCTGAAGTAGCCGCCTGAAAGAGGGGTGGCTCAGCCGTGTCTTTATCTGCGCTTCCGGACTCAGCGCGGGCATTTTGAATTTTTCGTAAAGCGAGGTAATCGAGAATGACAGGGTTCGCGCTCGCATAGATAACTTTTTCAGAACGACACCAGCCTGCGTCATAGGTTGGCCCTCCGCGAATTTGAAAGCGCTCCAAGCTCATGATTGTTAGAATGCGCCGACTGTTAAGTTCGGGCGCGGCGCACATTTCAACTGCTGCCAATGAGGCATTGCGTGGATTATTCGAAAAGCGTGTTGTGTTGGTGGCATTTCCAATCGACGAGCAAGCAAGTGCACCGGAGACGCCTAAGTCTGCTGAATCAGATACGATGGGTAATTGAATCCAGAAATCGACTTCGTCAAAGAGCGGTTTTGGCATGAGGCTTTCACGCGGGTTTTGCCATTCGGCAAGCGGTGTGCCCGGAGTGGGCGGTACGGGGTTTTCGTAGACGAGCCGTGGATCATTCGTCCAAGAGCGTGCTTCTGTATCCCATGCACGCACTGTTAGTCCTTCGAATAACTGTGGCCCGTCGCTGCGTATAGGCAGAAATCCTGCTTGGCGCAGTGGTGCGGTAGACGCATCGCACAGGAAGATGTTTTCGCGGGCAAAGCCACGACGTACTAGGGCGTCGGCAACTGCCCTCACCAGTGACTTAGACGTGGATAATCCTGCGCCTGATTGTGTCGAAATTTTAATAGCGCAGCGTTTACGCTCTTTAGGCGCGAGGGTGACGTTTGTGCGCATTTCGAATCCGGCGATGAGATCTTCCGTTGCTGTCGCATATGTAGCGTCACTG
>CAJBPJ010000324.1 GCA_903957465.1 uncultured Opitutia bacterium | reverse complement strand
TACTATAGTAGTGTCGACCGCGCAGTGCATCGCAGCAGCTTTTCATCTACACGTCGAAGTTGTCGATGAACAAGGCAGACATTTGCCGTCTGTCGAGATTACCTGCGAAACTTTACCTGTGATTGCGCCCAACATTTGGAATGCCCCAGCACGCCGACAGCGATTGAGTGCGCAGACGGACGTCAATGGAGTCGCTAAGTTAGTAGGCCAGCATGCGTTACCGCAGATAGTTGTTTCTGCCGCCATAGACAGTTTCTATGCTTCATCAAGGCGAGTGACCTGTGAGCAAAAGTCCGTTCAGCTAGTTTTAGTTAAAAAACTAAATCAGGTTAAATGCCGACGACTCGAGATCCTGACTTCTTCGCTCCCGCAAGACGGGAACGCACATGGCTTTGACTTAATGATGGGCGCTTTCACGCCTCCAATCGGTGTTGGGCAACATTCAGATGTTTTTATTAAAGGTAAATGCACTATGGTGACTTCAGCGGCTGGGATTCGGGTGTCGTCAGAAAATTCGGAGTTGGAAATGTGGCATTCAGAGAAGGGGTCTGGATTTCTGGCAACTCCGCGACCGAGTCAAAAAACGTTTGGATTGTCGATTGCCGCAGGCTGCGCTGAACTGTCGTTCCCAGAATTATTTTGGCCACGGATTGCACCCCAGACGGGATACGTAGCACGATGGAACTATCCTGAAACGGCCGGTTCGCAGTGGATCTTCCGAATGAGGCCTGACCAGGGCTATTACTATGGCGTACTCACGGATTTTCATTGGTTACCCGATGGACGGTTGCGAATGGTGTACGAGCTCTCAGAAGTGCCGGGTAATCCGAGCTTAGAATTTGTTAAGTGATGAAAGGTTGGCAGCAGGGGTTTTTGGCATTAGAAATTAACTATGCGCTCAATATCCTCAGCCTTACTCATGTTGCTCGGGCTTATACCCGTTTGGGCTGCAGCCCCTCAGGTCGACATTCTTTCGACGCATTCAACGCATGCAGTCTACGAAGGTGTGCGCCACTTACCATGTTTCCATAAGACATCGCTGTGCCCAAATAAGTGCGGACACGCCAAAGACGTCGCAGTATTTCGAGTGACAGGGTATATCGCCTACCAAAAAGCCAATTCGGATTATGGAGACCCTCGAGCGACGCAATTCATGATGCCGCTTGTCGAGAGTGATGAAGTTAACCCGACGGTCCTGGCATTCGCCAAAGGATTAAAAGTCGGAGATGCAGTCCGCTTGGATTGGAACCATGAATACGTCAAAGACGATGGGGTAAGCTACCCACGTCGACGGGTCACGCTGTTGTCTCGTTGAGGGGTTGACCGCCTGCGAATTCTGGGGCACGGTCAAGCACCCCTTTATTGATGAAGCATGTCGCGACCATCAGCCTTATTGCCTTTGTAGGTATCGCAGGCTTTTGGGTTGGTCGGTCAACAGCACCATCTTGGTCTTTGCCAACAGAACTCACTTCGCTTGACAGAGAGCAGCCACCGCCTGGGGTGCGCTCGATGGAACTTGCACGGATGAAGCGCGTGGCGCTGAGAGTGACTTCTGATGACATAGTTGCTGGAGCTCGGAATGATGCAGAAGCTACTATACGCAATCAGCTCACACAAGGTGGCCTTGTGGTTGTGGCGGAAACCGAAGAACACGATGCATTAATTCAGGCCCGTATTGAAGGTTACCATTTCTCGGCTTTTGACGAATACGGTGCAGGTAGTGAGATCCATGTGGTCGAGGTGCATGCGGTCGAAGTTGATGGCGTGATTCGAATGATCCCGCATGACATTTGGCAGTCGGATGCCGTCCGACTTGCGCGACGCGAGCGAATCGAAGCCGAGGCGGTCGCACTTTCTGAAGAACTTTGCCAGCACCTCATCGCAGCTTTTAACCGAGCCAAGGCAGCCGAAGTCGAGAAGAAGTAATTATCCCAAGGCGCTTTTCCATTTATGAAAAGTTATTTTCCAAATGTACCCAGGATTGAATATGCAGGGCCTCGGTCTAAAGACCCGCTGACGTTTAAGCATTACAACCCAAGTCTTAAGGTGGGTGGTAAAGCGATGCGTGAACATTTACGCTTTGCGGCAGCCTATTGGCACGTCATGCGGAATGGTTTAAGCGACCCGTTTGGGTCACCGACAGCATTAATGCCTTGGGATGATGGCACGGACTCACTCGATAATGCGCTCCATCGCATACCGGTATTTTTTGAGTTCCTCGATAAGTGCCAAATCGACTTCTACTGCTTCCACGACCGCGACGTATCTCCTGAAGGAGATACGCTCGATGTTACGCATGCGAATCTCGTGCGTGTTACCAAAGAACTTAAAGCACACCCGCGCGCTTCAGGAAAAAAGCTACTCTGGGGCACAGCGTGTCTTTTTGCGCACCCTAGGTTTGCGCAAGGTGCCGCTACCTCGCCCTCGGTTGATGTATTTGCCTACGCCGCCAGCCAAGTCAGGAACGCGTTGGAGGCCACCCATGCCTTGGGCGGGAAAGGTTATGTTTTCTGGGGCGGCCGCGAAGGCTATGCGACACTCCTGAACACGGATTTAAAGCGCGAGCAGGCTCACCTTGCGGAGCTTCTTCACCTCGCAGTTAAACATGCCAAGCAGATTGGGTTTAAGGGTCAGCTTTATATTGAGCCGAAGCCACGCGAGCCATCGACCCACCAATATGATTCCGACGCAGCCGCCTGCCTTAACTTTCTGCGTGAACATGATTTGCTGGATCACTTTAAGTTAAATCTCGAAACGAACCATGCCACGTTAGCGGGTCACAGTATGGAGCATGAAATGGAGGTGGCTATCGCCGCCGGCGCATTAGGTTCTGTAGATGCAAATCGAGGGGACACGCTGCTCGGCTGGGACACGGATCAATTCCCCACCGATATTTATCTGACAACACAGATTATGCTGCGCATTCTACGCATGGGTGGATTGACAACGGGGGGCCTTAATTTTGACGCAAAGCGCCGCCGTGAATCGCATGAGCCTATCGATCTCTTTCATGCCCATATTGGCGGCATGGATGCCTTTGCGCGTGGCCTGCAGATAGCCGATGCTATTTTGCGCGATGGACGTCTGGATGAGGCGCTCCGTCAGCGCTATCGGTCATGGGATACAGTCATCGGCCGAAAAATCGAAAAGCGAAAGATGAGCCTGATTGAATTAGACGAGTATGCACGTGGTATACGTTCGCCTAAGCTTGAGTCAGGCAGGCAGGAGATGCTCGAGAATTTAATTAACGAGTATATCCGCTGAGCGATGGCACGGGTACTCGGCCTCGATCTCTCGACCCAAGGCGTCACTGCTTTAGTTATCGACGTCGATGCCGGAGTCATTGTTGCACGCAGCGCGGTTAATTTCGGGGCTGATTTCCCAGATAGGGGTCACCCAAGTGGCTATATCCCTGGTGCTGGTGACGGCGAAGTCCATGCCGACCCGCTACTTTGGGTCGACGGACTTCAGTTGGTCCTAGACCGTCTCGCAGAGAAAATTAATCCGGCTTTGATTGCCGCAGTCTCTGTTTCTGGTCAGCAACACGGCAGTGTTTATCTCGATGCGTCTTGGCAGGACGGCCTAGCTCGTAACCCTTCTGGAAGGTCATGGGCTGAAGCCCTGCGTCCGCACCTTACGCGCTCAACTTC
>CAJBPJ010000323.1 GCA_903957465.1 uncultured Opitutia bacterium | reverse complement strand
GTCGCGAAGTCTGCGCAGTACCGCTGACTTCGCAGCAACTGCCGCTGACTTTACCAGAAGTGAAGTCTTACCAGCCCTCACCGACGGGCGACTCACCCCTTTCGCGCGAACCTCAGTGGCTCAATGTTTGGTTCGATCTCGCCACAGGTGCGACCGTGGCAGCCAGCGAGAAGCAACCTGGGTCGCTCTGGGTCAAAGCCTCGCGAGAAACCAACACCATGCCTCAGTGGGCAGGTTCATGTTGGTACTACCTCCGCTTCCTTGATCCAAAAAATTCGAAGGAGATAGCATCAAAAGAATTACAGGCCTATTGGGGTTGTCCTGATTTCTATATCGGTGGTGCTGAGCACGCTGTGCTTCACTTACTCTACGCCCGTTTCTGGCACCGCTTCCTCTACGACCTCGGCGTTCTGCCAACACCCGAACCTTTCAAGAAACTTTTCCACCAAGGTCTCATTTTAGGTGAAGACGGTGAAAAGATGTCCAAGAGCCGTGGCAACGTCGTCAACCCTGACGATATTGTTAAAGCCTACGGGACAGACGCCCTTCGACTCTACCTCATGTTCCTAGGGCCACTCGAAGCCTCCAAGCCCTGGAATACCAATGGCATTGAAGGCGTCAGCCGCTTCCTGCGTCGCACCTGGCGATTAGCCATTGATGAGACCACGGGCAAACCAGCAGCCAAGTCTTCTGGCACGACAGAACCTGAAGAACTCACCCGAGAATTACACAAAACGATACAAAAAGTTTCTGCAGATATCGAAACCCTCGGATTCAACACCTGCATCTCACAGATGATGATCTTCTTAAATGCTGCTGAAAAAGCCCCTACTATTTCGCGTTCAACGCTCGAGGACTTTATACGACTCGTCGCACCCTTTGCTCCGCACTTAGCTGAAGAGATTTGGTCGCGCCTCGGGCATGATGGCAGCATCTCCGATGCCGGCTGGCCCAAAGCGGATGCCGCAAAGCTTATCGAGACGACCGTTGAAGTTATTTTTCAGGTTAACGGCAAGGTGCGTTCGACACAAAAACTCCCGAAAGACACAACCAAAGAACAGCTACTGGCTCTCGCCAAAGCCGATCCGGCGGTCGCAAAATTCCTCGAAGGCAAAACCATCCTCAAGGAGATCATTGTGCCCGGTAAGCTGGTGAACTTGGTAGTACCGGGCTGAGGCAAGGCTAAGCGACTTCGCCGAGTGCAGCGGACGCTCAACGCGAGCCGTCGCCGATTTGCTCCATCGTTACCGGCTCCATCCTGGGAACGAGCAGATGGACCACGAGGAGGGCGAGAAGGTAAGCCCCGCCGGCGAGGAACCAGAGGATGGCATAGGAGCCAGTGCGGGTGAGTACCTCGCCAATCACGAAGGCGAGCAGCATACCGCCGAAGGCACCAGCCATTCCGCCGATACCGACCACGGAGCCGACCGCTTTGCGCGGGAACAGATCCGAGGCCACGGTGAAGATATTTGCTGACCAGCCCTGGTGGGCAGCGGCGGCTACGGACACGAGCAGCACGGCGGGCCACATGCCGACATCATTGACAAAGACGATGGGCAGAACGACGACCCCCGAGACCGCCATGGCGAGCTTGCGCGCCGCGTTGACCGTCCAACCTCGGGCGATGAGACGCGAGGAAATCCAGCCTCCGCCCACGCTGCCGACATCCGCCACCAAATAGATAACGACGAGTGGCAGACCGATGTTCTTCAGGTCGACGCCGTGCTGCTTGTTCAGGAAGCCGGGAATCCAAAAAAGGTAGAGGTACCAGATTGGATCAGTGAGGAACTTGCCCATGGCCACCGCCCACGTCTGTCGAAAACGCAGTAGCTTCATCCAACTAACCTTGCCCCGCTGATCGGCCGGGTCCGACTCGATATGCGCCAGCTCCGCAGGCGTCAGGCGAGGGTGCTCACGAGGAGAATGGTAAGCATAGGCCCACCAGATTACCCAGATGAAGCCGATGGCGCCGGTGAGGATGAACGCCCACTGCCAGCCTAAGCTGACGGCTATCCAAGGTACTATCAGCGGTGCGCCGAGCGCGCCAATGTTGGTGCCTGAATTAAATATACCGGTAGCTAGAGCTCGCTCTTTCTTTGGGAACCACTCGGCGGTAGCCTTGATGGCGGCGGGGAAGTTGCCAGCCTCGCCCAGACCCAGCAGGAAGCGCATGAAAGCGAAACCAGCGGCGGCACCAGTCAACGTGACCAAGGCGAAGCCGTTCTTGTCGCTAATCTGCATCCAAGGCAGGGTCAGTCCCGGAATCAGATGTGCGACGCCGTGTCCGATGGCAGCCAAGCTCCAAACCGAGACGAAGATGATATAGCCGCGCTTGATACCAATCGTGTCGATGATCCGGCCAGCGAGGAGCATCCCGACCGCGTAGGCCAGCTGGAAGCTGAAGACGATGCCAGCGTAGGTCCGCTCATCCCAGGCGAACTCCTTCTCCAGGACTGGCTTTAGCAGACCAATGACCTGCCGATCGATGTAATTGATGGCGGACGCGAACAACAGGAGTGCGCAGACGAGCCAGCGCTGGTGGCCGAGCGGGAAGAATCGGGCGAGCATGGGGAGACCCTTTTGTGGCAGGGAAGCCGGGACAGGCAACCCCAAGCAGAACTCCACTGTCGCTTGCCATCGCGGCCCAGCCAGCCCAAGAATGACCCCATGTCCCGCGTCCTGCTGACGTCCACGTCCTTCCAGGACTCCCCAGGAGAGCACCAAGCCCTACTTAAGTCGACCGGCTGGGAAGTCGTGACCGCCCGTGGCCCGCTCAGCGAGGCCGAGACGCTCGCGCTGATGGGCGAGTTCGACGGTTACATCTGCGGCGACGATGCGATTACCGCTCAAGTCATCGCCAAGGCCCTACCCCGCCTCAAAGTCATCAGCAAGTACGGCATCGGCACCGACAAAATCGACATCAAGGCCGCGACCGCTGCCGGTATCCCCGTTTTATTTACACCTGGGGTCAATCATACCACCGTTGCTGAGCACGCCTTCCTGCTCTTGCTCGCTCTCGAGCGTAATTTTATTTTCCACACCGAATCGACACGCACGGGTGGATGGAAACGTAAAACAGGCTTCGAGTTATTCGGGAAAACAATCGGGATAGTTGGCCTAGGACGAATCGGAAAAGAAGTCGCCATCCGGGCAAAGGCATTCGGCATGCAGATTGTGGCATTCGGAAACCACTGGGATGCATCGTTTGCCCAAACTCATAACATCAAGCGACTCCAGACGGTTAATGAACTGTTATCGATATCAGACTACGTATCACTTCACACAGACCTTAAGCCCGAAACCCATAATCTCATCCGCGCTGAGACACTATCAAAGCTTAAGCCGGGGGCACTCATCATCAATTGCGCACGCGGAGAAGTGGTAAACTCGGCAGACGTGGCTGCTGCCCTTAAGTCCGGCAAGCTTCGTGGCTATGCAACGGACGTACTCGATCAAGAGCCACCCGCTGCCGACCATCCTTTAATTAATCTCCCCAATTGTATCGTCACTCCGCATGTCGCTTCGCGAACCGT
Organism: uncultured Opitutia bacterium; assembly: GCA_903957465.1. Classification (GTDB taxonomy): domain Bacteria; phylum Verrucomicrobiota; class Verrucomicrobiia; order Opitutales; family UBA953; genus UBA8828. The sequence goes on along the minus strand of CAJBPJ010000323.1, from coordinate 3,698 downwards.
AGAAAGTGTGGAGCGTCAAGCAACCTGCGCTGTGCAGAATTTACTTAAAGCTTTTAGAGGCGAAAAACCTGAAGGCATCAAAAACCCTGAAGTCACCTTGTCTCGTCATTTCTAAAATCTCATGCCCGAGACTTTTTATATCTTTCCCGAAGCGACGCACACCTCGCTCATAGCTAAAGCATACCAACACCGTGGCTTTGGTAGAGACGAGTCTGCACAAGCCGCACAGATGGCATCGATGGCTACTCGCCATGGTATACGCACTCACAACGCCATCAAGGCACTACACCTCGACGAACTCTTTGGCTCTAAAGTTGGCGGGTGTATTCGAGGCGCGTCTATCAAAAAGCTTCCGTCACGTTTCGATGCCACAGAAGTTTGGGACGCGCAAAAGAAACTCGGCCAGGCTGTTGCCATCGATGCTATCAACCGCTGCATCGAACTAGCCGATAAACATGGGGTTGGTACAGTCTCGGTCGATAATGCATTCCACTACCTCTGGGGTGGCGGCTATGTCATGGAGGCAGCCCAACGTGGCTATATTGCCTACACCAACTGCACGGCCTCGCTCGCCGAAGTTGTACCTTTTCAAGGGAAGCACCCGACGCTTGGAACGAATCCTCACTCTTGGGGTTTTCCGACGACAGATGCAGTCGGATTTCCCATTGTCATTGATTGGGCGACTTCGGTCATCGCCATGGGTCGCGTCCAACAACTGAAACGCGAAGGCAAACCACTTCCAGCGAACGCCGCAGTCGATAAAAATGGTAATCCAACAACGGATCCTGCACTGGCAGTCTCCCTCTTGCCTTTCGGTGCGCACAAAGGCTACGGACTCTCATTGATTAATGAAATCGTGGCAGGATTCATCGGCGGCTCACTACCCACCATTCGTAGTCGCGCCAACATTCAGGGAGAAAAACAATCGTGTGCATTTTTCTTCCAAGTCATTCACCCCGAAGCCATCAGCGGCGGAGCCTTTGCGACCGGACGTAACCAAAAGCAAAATGTCCAAGCGGTACTCTCCGATATACTTGGACATGGGAATGAGCAATGCATGCTCCCCGGGCAAATCGAAGCAACCTGGGCACGTCGCAGCAAAGACGCCGGCGGCCTCCTCTTCACCCAAGCCGAAGTCGAAGCGCTCAGCGAAATCGCGCATAGCTGTGGTGAAAAGCCGTTGGCTATCTCTGAATTAAAGACCGCTAACTACTGATAACTTAAACCGTAAGAACGTTTACCATCAGTCTCTCCTTTAGTCCGTAGCCTTTAACACTTAACCTAACCCTTCAAACCACCATGTCGCTCAAAGTTAAACCTGCATCAGCCTGCGCCTATGACGTCCTCTCCCTCGGGGAAGTGATGTTGCGACTCGACCCCGGCGAAGGTCGGATCCGCACTGCCCGTGGATTTACGGCATGGGAAGGTGGCGGCGAATACAACGTCGCCCGCGGACTCCGCAAATGCTTCGGCCAACGTGCCGCTGTTTGCACGGCATTCGTGGACAACGAAGTCGGTCATCTCATCGAAGATTTGATCCTGCAAGGCGGCGTTGCCACCGACTTTATTCATTGGCGTGAAGACGACGGCATTGGACGTTCCGTTCGTAACGGTCTGAATTTCACCGAGCGGGGCTTTGGTATCCGCGGAGCCGTGGGTGTACCCGATCGCGGCAACAGCGCCGCCAGCCAACTTAAGCCAGGTGACTTCGACTGGGATCACATCTTCGGCAAACTTGGTGTGCGCTGGTTCCATACGGGAGGGATCTTCGCTGCTCTTTCAGAAAGTACCGCTGCACTCACGCTCGAAGCGGTTAAATCTGCCCAGAAGCACGGCACCGTCGTCTCGTACGACCTCAACTACCGACCATCGCTCTGGAAGTCGATTGGTGGACTCAAGAAAGCCCAAGAGGTTAATCGAGCGATTGCTAAGCACGTCGACGTCATGATCGGCAACGAGGAGGACTACACCGCATCACTTGGATTCGAAGTCAAAGGCGCCGACCACAGTCTATCGCAAATCGAAACCGAAGCCTTCAAGGCGATGATCCAGACAGCGGTAAAAGATTACCCAAATTTCAAAGTCGCCGCCACCACCCTGCGTCGCGTCATCAGTGCGACCAAGAACGACTGGAGCGCCATCTGCTGGCATGATGGTAACTTCCACGCATCACGCCTTTACCCTGAACTTGAAATTCTCGACCGGGTTGGCGGCGGCGACAGTTTCGCCTCGGGCCTAGCTTTCGGTTTCCTTGAATTTAACGATGCCCAAAAAGCTGTCGAATACGGTGCCGCCCATGGCGCACTGGCTTCGACCACGCCGGGCGATACTTCCATGGCCACGCGCAAAGAAGTAGAAAAGCAAATCGCAGGCGGCGGCGCCCGCGTTATCCGCTAACCATCTTTAGCATGAAACCCGCTGAACTTTTCTCCCTAAAAGGTAAAACCGCTGTGATTATCGGCGGTACCGGCGAGCTTTGTGGTGCTATCGCCGAAGGCTTTGCCGCAGCGGGTGCGCACGTTGTCATCGTCGGACGCGATGCGACGAAAGCCGAAGTGCGTCTCTCAAAAATCAAAGCGAGTGGTGGTTCAGGCGAATTCGCTGTCTGTGAAGCGACTGACAAGTCTGCACTCAGCGCACTCCGCGACAAATTACTAGCACGCGGACCGATTGATATTTTAATCAATGGCGCAGGGACAAACTCCCCTACCCCATTCCTCGAGATTACTGAGTCCGAGATCGACCGCATCCTCAGTGTAAACGTGAAGTCAGTGATTCTCGGATGCCAAGTCTTCGGCGAAGTAATGGTCAAGGCAGGTCGCGGCTCCATTATCAATCTTGGCTCCGAATCTGCCATTATCCCCCTTTCGCGAGTCTTTACGTATTCGGCATCCAAAGCCGCCGTGCACAATCTTTCCAAAAACCTTGCACGCGAGTGGGCAGGCAAAGGCGTTCGTGTTAATACGCTGGTCCCAGGATTTTTCCCAGCGGAACAAAACCGTAAAGTACTTTCGCCGGATCGTGTCGCTAGCATCTTAGCCAAGACGCCGATGGGTCGGTTTGGAGAAGCCCATGAACTTGTCGGCGCTGCCCTCTTTCTAGCTTCCCAGGCAGGCAGCTTTACAACGGGCTCAGAAGTCATCGTGGATGGCGGTTTCTCTGCGCAATCAATCTAACCGATGGGTTTCTGCGACGAAACTTTCTTACTTTCGACACCACAGGCCGAGCGTCTGTGGCGCGACGTTGCTAAAAATCAGCCCATCTTCGATTACCACTGTCACTTAAGTCCTAAAGATATCGCGGAAGACCGTCGCTTTGAAAACCTTCATGCTATCTGGCTGGAAGGAGACCATTACAAATGGCGGGCGATGCGTGCCAATGGCATCGCTGAAAATCTTATCACCGGCACAGCTTCACCGCGCGAAAAGTTTAACGCTTGGTGCGCAACCGTTCCGCGCACTTTACGTAATCCTATTTTTCATTGGACGCACCTCGAGCTCCGTCGCCATTTCGGCATCGAAGAACTTCTCGAATCCGCCAACGCGGATAAAGTCTGGGACGAAGCCAATCGTCAACTCGCTCAAGGAAATCTGACCGCGCGAGGTATCTTAAGTCGGATGAACGTCGAACTCGTCGGCACAACCGATGATCCCGCCGATAGCCTCGAATGGCATCAAGCGATTGCGAAATCAGGTTTC